>NZ_JBIAWF010000007.1:0-268946 GCF_042895325.1 Streptomyces sp. NPDC001407 | reverse complement strand
CCACCCGATACACCCCCACCGGCGGCTCCACCGCCACCCCCGCCAACTCACTGAAACCCCCATAGTCATAACCACCCCCACCACCCCCACCCCCATCCCCACCACCCCCCGACACCACACCCGACGGCCCCGGCACCCACACACCACCCACCACAACCACCACCCACTCCCCCCACCGAACAGACCGCCACAACCAGCCCAAGGAACCTAACCGCCCAACAGGTGATTTATCGGACCATCACACTCATCACGCGCCCAAAAACCACCCGTACAGCCCCACTTCCCGGTTACTCGGAAGCGGCTTCGCGCGTTGTACCTCTCGTCGCACACCGTTCGACCCGTGCTTCAGCGAGCGCGGGCGACGCCCGTCGAGAGAAGGACGAAACACGCGTATGACCATCCACCGCACGCTCCATCGCTTCGCGGCCGCGGCCGCGCTGGCCACCGCTCTCGGTGCCGCCTCCGTCTCGGGCGCCTTCGCCCAGGGCGCGGCCGACCGCCCGGGGCCCGCCGGTCAGGTGGTCAAGGCCGGGCGGCAGCTCGACGACGGCGACTGGCACGGTGACGGGCTGTCACTCGACGCCGCGGAGAACAGGAAGGTCGACGACTTCCTCGCCCACGCCCAGCGGGCCGAGCAGTCGATCAGCCCCGAGATGAGGGCGGTCGCGCAGGTCAGCCACGCCACCCTGATCGGCTTCGACCAGCGGCTGAAGTCCGCGGACTCGCTCAAGCGCAAGGTCGCGACATCCCTGAAGGCCACCCCGGGCCAGACGGTCGACGGGGCGCTCGCCAAGATCAACGACTCGATCCGCTACACGCTGGAGTGGCCGGACGGCCGCTACGTCAAGGGGGTGGCCGCGGCCTCCTCGATGCTGTCGAGCTGGGGCAACGACAGCGTCAAATGGTCCAACACCTGGGGCGCCGGGAAGGGCTACAAGGCCATCAACTCGGCCTGGCGCGATCTCGGGTCCGGGCATGTCTTCGAGGTCCAGTTCCACACCCCGTCGAGCAAATGGGCGCAGGAGGTGACGCACAAGCTCTACGAGGAGCAGCGGCTTCCCGGCACCCCGGCCGAGCGCGCCAAGGAACTCCAGGAGCAGCAGGACGCGATCTTCGCGTCGGTGCCGGTGCCCGAGGGGGCGGAGCGTCTCGCGGCCCCGGCCACGCGCCGGCCCGTCGGAGGTCCGCAGACGCTGCCTGCCGCGGCTTAGGGTCTCCCGCTCGGCTCAATTTTCCGGCAGGGCCGGAATCGGGCCCGTGTCCGCTTCGGCAATCGCCGCGGTCTGCCGCACCGTGGACAGCACACGGGCGCTCTCGCCCGCCCATCACCTTCGGCGCCGTATGCACGGCCCTGCCGCCCGAGACCGCAGGAGACATCGATGATCTTCATCGTCGTGAAGATGAACGTACGCCCCGAGTACACCGAGAAGTGGCTGGACATCGTCGGCGATTTCACCCAGGCGACGCGCGACGAGCCGGGCAACCTCTTCTTCGAGTGGTCCACCAGCGTCGACAACCCGAACCAGTTCGTCCTGGTCGAGGGCTTCGCGTCCCGCGAGGCCGGTGACGCGCACGTCAATTCGGCGCACTTCAAGGCCGCCATGGACAAGATGGCCGACGCCATCGCCACCACTCCGCAGATCATCAGCACCGAGGCGCCCGGCAGCGGCTGGTCCGCGATGGCGGAGCTCACCCCCCGCCACCTGTAGCGGACGCGCGGCGTCCGCCGCGACGGGGGCCGGTCGGCGGCGATGTGCTCATCGCCGCCGGCCGGCTCTTCGCCGTGCCGCGGAGGAATCTCCTTGACGTCCTCCCGTGCGTTCCGCAAGCGTGTGCCGATCCGAGGAGAGGACACCCGTGTGGGCGTGAACAAGGAGCGGATGCTGGCCGGGGACTGGTATGTCCCCGACGACGAGGAACTGCGCGAGGATTCCGAGCGCCGGGCCGAGCTGTGCGCGGCGTACAACGCGGCCGTACGGTCCCCGGCGGAGCGCCGGGAAATTCTTGGAGAACTGCTCGGGTCGGTCGGGGAAAGGGTGCGCATCCGCGCTCCCTTCCACTGTGATTTCGGCTCGTACATCAGCATCGGGGCCGATACGTTCGTCAATTTCGGTGCGGTGTTCCTGGACGCGGCGCCCATCACGATCGGCACGGATGTCCAGATCGGCCCGAACGTCCAGCTGGTGACGCCGACTCATGCGCTGGATCCCGAGCTCCGGCGGGCCGGGTGGGAGCGGGGGCTGCCCATCGTGGTGGGGGACAACGTCTGGCTGGGGGCTGGGGTCATCGTCTGCCCAGGGGTGACCATCGGCGAGAACACCGTGGTCGGGGCCGGGGCGGTGGTGACCAGGGATCTTCCGGCCGGTGTGCTGGCCGTCGGGAATCCGGCCCGTGTCGTACGGGCGCTGGACGAGCGTGACGCCATGGTGCCGCCCGGGTCCGGGTGAGCGGGCGCCCGTCCGCGGACCGGTGATTCCGGCCATGTAGCCCGCGTCCGGTGGTCCGGACGGGCCGTCCGCGGGTCTTCCGGCTCGCCCGCGCCGACCGGCTCCGTACAGCGCGGGGAGTCGGTCGGCGCCCTCGCGGAATTGCCGCCACCGCCCCTGGCGGAGAATCGATGACCGTTTTTCCCGGCGCCCCGCCGCGCATTGACAATCATGTCGCGCACCGTGGAATGTGAAGCAGCCGTGAAGGCGGCGGAGATATGTGCGGGAATCAAGGATCTCCGTCGCCTTTCCCGATTCCGCGGAGGAACCCGTGAAAAGACGCTCGTGGTTCGCTGCACTGAGTCTCACCCTCGTGCCCCTGGCCGTGCTCACGGCCGTGCCCGCGGCACAGGCCGTCGGCTCCGGTTCGGGCACCGCCGCCGTGCACGACTCCGGCAACCAGGCATCCCGGCCGCACCCTGAGCTCAACGGCCGGCGCCTCAAGGGCTTCGACAGCCCGGCCATCTATCTCATCCTCGACGGCAAGCGCCGCTGGATCCCCAATCCGAATACGTACAACAACCTGTTCCGCGGCTGGGACGGCGTCCAGTCCGTCGTCGACATCAACAGCATCGACGACGGTGGGCAGTTGTCGGACGGTGCCATCCTCGGCAAGTCGCCCAACGCGCCCGAGGTCTATCTGATCAGCAACGGCGTCAAGCGCTGGATCACCAGTCCGGCCGCGATGGACAAGTACGACTTCGCCTGGAACAAGATCGTCAACCTGTCCCCCGTCGCCATCGGCGCCATCCCCAACGGCGCGCCCATCTCCTGACCCCGCGCGCGGGGGCCCACCCGCACCCCGGGCGGGCCCTCGCGGCCCGCGGGGACTTTTCCGCCCCGTGGGGCAGGGGACCGCAACCCCTCAACTGCCTTCGTTGTCATACTTGTCATGAGTGCAGAAGCGAAGAGGAAAGCAGCCCCGGCCCTCGCGCGCCGACTGGGTGTCGTGCTCGGCGCGGTCGGCCTCGCGGCTCCCCTGACCGTCGCGATCGGCGGCTCGGCACACGCGGCGACGCCGGCCTGTACGACGCGGACGGGCCCGTACCAGAAGGACGTCGAGAAGTTCCTGGGCAGACCGGTCGACGGCCGCCAGTCGGCGGCGGACTGCCGGGCGGTCCAGAGCTATCAGACCCAGCACGGCATCAGCCCCGACATCGGCTACGCGGGCCCGGTGACCTGGGCCGCGATGCAGGCGGAGATCACCCGGCGGGACCCGAACGCGGCGGGGAAGTGCCCCGTGAACAAGGGGCGCGTCGCGTGCGTCGACCTCAGCCGCCAGATCAGCTGGATACAGGACGGCAGGTCCGTCAAGTTCGGCCCCGTGCCGGTGCGGACGGGGCGGAAGGGCTATGTGACGCGGACGGGCGCGAAGAAGATCTACTGGCGCTCGGTCGACCACTGGTCCACGCTCTACAACGTCCGCATGCCCTATGCCCAGTTCTTCGACGGCGGGCAGGCGTTCCACGCGATAGCCGGCAGCGTCTGGTCGCCGCCCGGCTCGCACGGCTGCGTCAACATGCGCACGGGCGACGCGAAGACGTACTGGTCCATGCTCCACAACGGCGACAACGTCTTCGTCTACGGCCGCAAGCCCGGCACCTGAACCCGGCGTTCCGCTCCGGTGGGCCCGACGGCACACGCCGTCGGGCCCACCGTCTGCGAACACCCTTACGGGTGAAGTGAGTTGCTTCTCCTTCTCCGCTTACCGGACCCTCCGCTAGAAAGGTGACAAGTCCTCTCAGACGGGTGGTCGCGGATGACAGCGGAACTCCCAGGATTCGTCGGCCTCTCCGTCCGGCTGACAGGCTTCGACGCCTTCGATCTGTATGCGACCGGAATGGTCCGGCTGTACCACGACACGACGATCGACCAGCTCGGGCGCGAGGCGATCGGCCGCTTCCTCGCGGACTTGGAGGCGGTGGGAGGCGACCCGGACCGGCTCGTGGACGAGACCTCGCGTGACATCGCCCGTGCCGTCACGCACCTGTGGTATCTCGGCGTCTGGCCGCAGCTCGCCCGGTCCGTCCACGCCGCGCTGGGCCGGGAGCAGGCGAACGTCGCCTTCACCGTCTCGCCCGAGGCGTACACGGAGGGCCTGGTGTGGCGGACCTTCCATGGGCACCCCGCGGGCGCCAAGGCACCCGGCTTCGGCACCTGGGCCGATCCGCCGCCGGGCGCCGCGTTGCCCACACCCGCCGACGCGGGCCGGGGCGGCGCCCGGTGACCGCGACAGCACCGCACCCCGGGCGGCATCACGACGTGATCGTGGTCGGCGCCGGGCTGGCCGGCACGCTCGTCGCCAAGGAGCTGGGCGACCGGGGCTGGCGCGTGCTCGTCCTGGAGGCCGGCACCGACACCATGAGCACCTGGCCCGGCCACCTCGACGCGCTCGACACCTTCTACTCCGCCCCGGCCAAGGTCCCCAACTCGCCCTATCGCGCCAACCCCGCCGCCCCCTCCCCCGACGTCCTCGACACCGAGGGTCTGCCCGGCGGCGGCTATCGCACCCATGGTTATCTCCTCCAGGACGGCCCACTGCCGTACGGCAGCGACTATCTCCGGTCCCCGGGCGGCACCACGCTGCACTGGCTCGGCCTGACGCCACGGATGCACCCGGAGGACTTCGGCGTCCGCAGCGCCTTCGGATACGGCAGGGACTGGCCGATCGGATACGCCGACCTGGAACCCCACTACCGCGCGGCCGAGCGGGAGTTGGGCGTCGCGGGCGACGCCGCCGAGCAGGCCGAGGCCATCGGTCTGCCCTTTCCCGAGGGCTATGTCTATCCGATGCGCGAGATCCCCCGCAGCTACCTCGACCGCCTCCTCGCCGCCGAGCTCGACGGGCGCACGGTCAAGGAGTCCGACGACGCCCCGGACACCGTCCTGCGGGTGATCACCACCCCGCACGCCCGCAACAGCACTCCGGACCCGCGGTACGACGGGGGCCGGGGTTACCGCCCCGTCGGCGCGGCCGGGCTGCCCGACTACGGCGAGCGGTGCGTGGGCAACGCCTCGTGCGTGCCGATCTGTCCCGTGCAGGCCAAATACACCCCGCTCAAGACCCGGGCCCGCTGGGACCGCCGGGTCACTCTCGTCACCCAGGCCGTGGTCAGCCGCGTCCTGACCCGGGGCGACGGCCGGGTGTTCGGCGTCGAGTATCTGGCGTACGACGACCCCGCCTCTCCCGCCCACACCACGCTCACCGCCGAGGCCGACGTCGTCGTCCTGGCCGCGCACGCCGTCGAGAACGCCAAGCTGCTCCTGCTCTCCGGGCTCGCCGGCCGCAGCGGGCAGGTGGGCCGCAATCTCATGGATCACCCGGTGCTGCTCACCTGGGGGCTGCTGCCCACGCCGACAGGCCCCTTCCGCGGGCCGGGCTCGACCTCCGGGCTGGAGAGTTTCCGCACGGGCCGCCGCCGGCGTGACCGCGCGCCCTTCCGCATCGAGATCAGCAACTGGGGGTGGAGCTGGCCGACCGGTGCGCCCGCCGGTGATGTGGCCCGGCTGCTCGGCATCACCGGCGACTCGGGGCAGCCGCGTGGCAAGGGGCTGTTCGGGAGCGCGCTGCGCGCCGCCCTGGGCGAGGAGGTCGGCCGCCAGTTCTCCCTCCAGTTCGCGCTGGAGCAGGAAGCCGAGGAGCGCAACAGGGTCACCCTCGCCCCCGGCCCGCGCGACCGGCTCGGCCTCCCCCGGCCGCGTCTCACCTACGACCTGTCGGACCGGGTGAAGCGCGGGATGGCCGCGGCGAAGACCGTATCGGACCGGATCTTCGCCCTGCTCGGCGCCGACGACCGCACCGCGTACGGCCCGGGTCCCTTCGCTTCCGGCTTCTTCCGCTTCGCCGGGCGCGACTGGGACTTCCACGGCGCCGGGCACGGAGCGGGCACGCACCTCATGGGCGACTCGCGCGGCACTTCCGTGGTCGACGCGTGGCAGCGCTGCTGGGACCACCCCAATCTCTATGCCGTGGGCGCCGGCAGCATGCCGTCGGTGGGCACCTCCAATCCGTCGCTCACGCTGGCCGCCCTCGCCCTGCGCAGCAGTGAGCGGATCCACCGCGAACTGACGGAGCTGCACCGGCCGGTGAGCGTGCGGAGCGTTCCGGCAGCCAGGGCGGGGACGGTCCCTGATCCGCGGCAGCGTCCCGCCGCCCGTCGCCGGGGCCCGGAGGTGCCGTCATGACGACCACCGAGGAGGAGCTCGCCGTCGTCGAGGAGCCGCCGTTCCGGGTGCCTCGCGACCGCTCCGATCTGCACGTCTTCCTCCAGGCCGCGCTGACGCTCGAGCACCTCACCATCCCGCCCTATCTCACGGCGATGTACACCCTGCGCCCCGGCACCAATCGCCCCGCCTTCTACGCCGTGCGGGCCGTCGTGGCCGAGGAGATGCTCCACATGACGCTCGTCGCCAATGTGCTCAACGCCGTCGGCGGCAGGCCGCTGGTGGCCCACTCCCGCTTCGTCACCGGCTATCCCGCCCGCCTGCCGTACAGCAAGGACCACGTCCCCGTCGCGCTGCGGCACTTCGGCATCGAGGCGCTGGAGACGTTCCTGCGCATCGAGCGCCCGGAGTACGTGGCCGGGCCGCCCGGCCACCCTTCGGTGGCGGACGACGAGGGGTGGACCTCGATCGGGCAGTTCTACAACACGATCGGGGCGGGCCTGAGGCGGCTGGCGGAGGAGCTGGGCGAGGCGGAGCTCTTCCGGGGCGACCCCGCGCGGCAGGCCGGGCCCGAGCACTTCTACAACTCCGGCGGCGAGGTCTTTCCCGTCACGGACCTGGCCTCCGCGCTGGAGGCCCTGCGGGTCATCACCGAGCAGGGCGAGGGCGTGGACGGGACGGTCTTCGACAGCGACGACCGGATCTTCGGCGAGGCCAGGGAGCCCGCGCACTACTTCCGGTTCGACGAGATCCTCCGGCAGCGGACGTACGGGCCGTACGACACACCCGCCTCCGGGCCGACGGGTCCGGCCCTCGATGTGGACTGGGCGGGGGCGTATCCCATCGATCCGCGGGCCAGGGTGGCGGATTTCCCGGCGGGGAGCGAGGTGCGCCGGGCCGCCGACCGGTTCAACGAGGGATACGCGGGGCTGTTGTGCCTTCTCGAGGACGCCTTCACCGGACGTCCGGAGGCTCTCGGCGGTGCCGTGCCGGGGATGCTGGCGCTGCGGGAGCAGGCCGTGCGGCTCTGCCGCAATCCGCATCCCGACCCGGCGCGGCGCGAGCGGGGCCTGCACGCGAGCGCGACGTACGAGATCACGGACGAGCACTTCGCACGGGCGCGTGCCCGGGGACGGTGAGCCCCGCTGGGCACGCCCGAGCGTGACGCATGTGAGTTCGCGTGAGCGAAGAAAAATAAATCCGCTCCGAAGGATTCCGGAGCGGAGGCGGTGGGTCAGGGGGTGACGGAGGGCAGTTCCTCGTCCAGGAAGCCGTCGTCGAGGAGCGCCCGGCCGGGGGCGTCGGCGTCCTGGGCCCGGCCGTCGGACGGCGCGGGGTGGAGGAGCCTGCCGACGCTGTGGGGTTCGGCGTAGAGGGCGATCAGCCGGCGGACCGTCGCGGGGTCGGCGGAGATGGTCACGGGCGCCTGGTAGCGGTCGCCGTCCTCGGCGTCGTCGTCCGTCTCGGACAGAGTGGCCCACATGTCCTCGGCCGCACTGATGAGCTGGTCGAGCTCGTCGCGCACGCCGTCCCAGGCGCCTTCGCGCACGGCCTGGTCGATACGGGAGACGGTGCCGAGGAGGCTGGCGTAGTCCTCGGCCAGCTGGTCCTCCTGGGGCGACGGCTGAAGCGACACGGCGACTGGCTCGGTGGTGTACACGGCACCTCCACGCAAGGGGAAACGGTCTGGGCTGGGGCCGATCGTCACGAACCCCCACCCGGGAATGGTCGCGCGCCGGGAGGCGGCGGCCGCTGTCCGGCGTCACCGGGTGACGAGATATCACCCGCACGGGCGAGCGAGCTCGCGGTGGAGCACCGGCCGCGCGGCGGAGCGAACACCCGCCCACGCGCGCCACTTTCCGGATATCGGACGCGGAGATTCGCCCATCGGTCAACTCACGGCCAACTTTCCGTCGTGAACCTGCCAAGTTCGCGGATTCGGTGGCACGCTCGCCTCGGTTCGGACAGGCGCACATCGGTGAGCGCCGTTCGCACCCCATGCACCCACGCACCACCCGGCGGCACGCCCGTGCCGCCGCGCAGCGGGCCGCCACCAGCGGCCAGGCACAAGGAGTCCGCGTGAGATCGACCCCCCACTCTTCGCGCCGCGTCAGAAGCAGCGCCACCGTCATCGCCCTCGCCGCCCTCGTGGCCGCGGGCGTCCAGGCAGGAACCGCGGGAGCCGCACCGGCCGCGGACCACGTGGACGCCGCCGGCGCCCACCTCTCCACGACCCAGCGCACCGCCCTCCTGGCCGCCGCCCAGGACGGCAGCGCGGCCACCGCCCGCTCCCTGGGCCTCGGCGCGCAGGAGAAGCTCGTCGTCAAGGACGTCGTGAAGGACGCCGACGGCACCGTGCACACCCGCTACGACCGTACGTACGCCGGACTGCCCGTCCTCGGCGGCGACTTGGTCGTCCACGCCAAGGGCAAGCACCAGAGCGTCACCAAGGCGTCGCGCGCCCGCAGCGTCGCCGTGCCGAGCACCACCCCCAAGGTGCCGGCGGCCACGGCGCAGAAGAGCGCGCTGAGCGCGGCCTCGGACGCCAAGACCGCCAAGCCGACTCCGGTCAACGCCCGGAAGGTGATCTGGGCCGTGACCGGGAAGCCGGTCCTGGCCTGGGAGACGGTCGTCAGCGGCGTCCAGAAGGACGGCACGCCCAGCCAGCTGCACGTCATCACCGACGCCAATACCGGCAAGAAGCTGTACTCCTTCGACGGCATCGAGACCGGCACCGGCACCGGCGAGTACAACGGCAAGGTCACCATCGGGACCACCAGGAGCGGCAGCTCCTACCAGCTGCTCGACAACACGCGCGGCGGCCACCGCACGACCGACCTCAAGCAGGGCACCTCCGGCAGCGGCACGCTCTTCACCAACTCCTCCGACACCTGGGGCAACGGCTCCCAGAGCAACCGGCAGACGGCCGGCGTCGACGCCCACTACGGCGCGCAGGAGACCTGGGACTTCTACAAGCAGACGTTCGGCCGCAGCGGCATCCGCAACGACGGCGTCGCCTCGTCCTCGCGCGTGCACTACGGCAACAACTACGTGAACGCCTTCTGGGACGACTCCTGCTTCTGCATGACGTACGGGGACGGCCAGGGCAACAGCAACCCGCTGACCGCGCTCGACGTGGCGGGCCACGAGATGTCGCACGGCGTCACCTCCGCCACGGCCGGCCTGGAGTACGCGGGCGAGTCCGGTGGTCTCAACGAGGCCACCAGCGACATCATGGGCACCGGCGTCGAGTTCTTCGCCAACAACCCGAAGGTGCCCGCCAACTACCTCATCGGCGAGCAGATCAACATCAACGGCGACGGCAAACCGCTGCGCTACATGGACCAGCCGAGCAAGGACGGCGCCTCGCTCGACTACTGGAGCGCGGACGCGGGCAACGTGGACGTGCACTACTCGTCCGGCATCGCCAACCACTTCTTCTACCTGCTGTCCGAGGGCAGCGGCGCGAAGACGGTCAACGGCTTCTCCTACGACAGCCCGACCTACGACAACTCCACCCTCACGGGCATAGGCCGCGACAAGGCCCTGGCCATCTGGTACAAGGCGCTGACCACGTACTTCACGTCGACGACCGACTACGCGGCGGCCCGCCAGGCCACGCTCCAGGCCGCCGGTGACCTGTACGGCACGAACAGCGGCGAGTACCAGGCGGTCGGTGCCGCCTGGACCGCCGTCAACGTCAACTGACGCACCGGGAACGCCCGGACGGGCAGGAGCCGCCGGATGACTCCGGCGGCTCACCGGCCGTCACTACCGGGACTACCGGGCCAGGGCCTCCCCGGCCTTGGCCCAGTTCTGGTGCAGGCGGTCCAGATAGGACTGTGCTTCCTTGCCGGGCTTGGCACCGCGCACGAAGGCCAGCATGTTGCCCGCGCCTGTGTTGTAGCCGAGGGCGAGCAACTCGTCCTCGCTGTACGTGCCACTGCGTGCGGAGGGCAGCTGCGCGGCGAGGTCGTGGAGGTGCCAGGCGGCGGCCTCGACGGCCAGGCCGGGATCGTCGGGCAGATCCTGCCAGTCGCGGTCGGCGAAGTCCCGGCCGGTCTTCGTCTCGTCGAAGGCGGCCTTGTGCATGTTCGCGATGCCCAGCGCGGAGTCCGGCTTGATGCGCTGCCACGCCCGCTCCAGGGCGGGGTCGTGCGGTTTGTAGGACTCGTTGTAGAGGATCGCCATCAGCAGCCGCGGTTCGATGCCCGCCTTCTTCGCGTAGGTGTCGACCTGCGGGGCCCAGTGGGCGACGTCCTGGTTCCCGGCCGCCGCCGAGGCGCTGGGCCCCGGGGTGCGCGTGGCGGTGGCCGACGGGTCCTTCGCCGGGGTCGCGGCCTGCGGTCCGTGCCCGCCGCACGCCACCGCCGTACCGGCCGCCACCGCGGCCACGGCGGCGAGGCCGATCCGTCGCTTCCAGGGGTGCCGCACGCTTGCTTCCTTCCGTCGGGTGACCGTGTCCGTCCCGGTCCCCTCGATTGTCCCGCGTCGCTCGCGCGTGCGGGAGGCTCCCCCACGGAGCGGCGGCCGGCGGGCCGTCAGTCCACGCAGGGGACGCCGCCCATCTTCACCGCGTCGCCCTGGAACGCGTCCGACGGCACCGGTGACGGCTCGGCCGCGCCCGGCTTCGCGTCACCGGCGGAGGGGCGGGGCGAGGGGGCGGGCGGGGCCGACGACTTCGTGAAGCCGATGCCGAGGGTCACGAGGACGTGTCCGGCCGGGACGCCTGCACCCGGGAGCGCGTTCACCCCGTACGAGGCGGCGATCTTCCGGGCCGCGTCTTCCGCGCCCTTGCCGTAGACGACGGAGGTCGTGTGCGAGGACGGCGCGTTGGCGACCTGGCCCGTGCGGTAGCCCAGGGGGCTCAGGGACCTGGACTCGGCCGCGGCGGCGCCCACGACGCCGGAGGCGTTGTGCACGTCGACGGTGGTCGAGGCCGCGTCGGCGGGGGCGGCGCTGCCGGCGGGGGCCGAGGGCCGCTCGGGCGCGGGCGCCGGACGCCCGATCATCGCCTGAACGAGGGATCTCACCTTCACCGGGTCCACCAGGTTGACGTCCTCCCCCTTACGGGTGGCGAATCCGGCGATCGGCAGGGTGTGGAACTCGGCGTTGCCACCGGTGAGGTTGGGGGCCTGCCGGGCGAAGTCCAGGATGTTCCAGCGGTCGTCGATGACGACGTCCTTCTTGACGACGTCGAACAGCCCCTGGAGCTTGCCGAGGTCGCTCCACACGCCCTGGGACTTGAGCTTGTGCGTGACGGACGAGATGAACGCCTGCTGCCGGTGCGTGCGGTCGAGGTCGCCGCCGGTCAGGCCGTGCCGCTGGCGGACGAAGGCCAGGGCCTGCCGGGCGTTCAGATCCTGTAGGCCGGCGGGGAAGTCGGCACCGGAATACCGGTCGCGCACCGGCTTCTTCAGGCACACCTGGACCGGCTCCACCACCTTGGCGATGTCGTAGAAGCCCAGCAGGTTGACCTCGGCGAAGTGGTCGATCGGCACGCCGAGGAACTGCTGCACGGTGGCCAGGGTGGCCTCCCGCCCGGCCTCCCGGCTGCGGTGTTCGAGGTCGGCGCCCTTGACCCCCTGGGCCCTGAGCTTGTCCTCGGCCTCGGCCTTGGCGATGCCGTACGCCTCCTTGATCTTGTGCTCCCCGCGGCCGCCCGCGATCTCGACGTAGTCGTCGCGCGGGATGGAGAACGCGGTGACCTTGCCGCCGTCCGGCGGGATGTGCATCAGGATCAGCGTGTTGGTGTTGTAACCGCCGATGTCACTGGAGCCCGCGTGCAGTTCCTGCTGGACGAATTCCCTGGGCAGGTCGTTGCCGTCCATGTCCTTGCGGCTGTCCAGGCCGATCAGCAGGAGGTTCACCGAGTCGTCGAGCCTCGGCGGCGCGCCCTTGCGCAGGGCGTCCAGCGCGCTGGAGGTGATGAGGCCGTTGTTCACCCAGTGGTAGGCGAACCAGCCGACGCCGCTGGTCAGCATGACGGCGGCCGAGGTGAGGCAGACCGCGATCCGGGCGGCGGCCGCGGCCCGTGCGGGACGGCCGGCGCGGCTCCGGCCGCGGGGGTCGCGGCGGGCCTGCGCCCGGGCGGCGGAACGGTGTCGGTCAGGCATGGACGGCCCTCCTGTATCGCCTGGACCGTACGGTACGGAAGACGACTACCGCGAGTGCCGAGGTCTCGGCGGCCGCCATGGCCGGGAAGGTGTCGATGGCCCAGTGCAGTGCCGTGGTCATGGAGGTGGCCGCGTTGCCGCCGCCGGCGGACGTGTCCGCGAGGAGCTGGGCGGTCAGGCCCGCCACGGCGATGGCCCACGGCGGCAGGGCGAAGGCCCACCAGGTCTGCGCGCCGGAGCAGGCGAGCGCCGCGAGGGCGGCGGCCAGCGCGGCGGCGAGCGCGAAGACCCAGCCCAGTCCGGTGCCGCGGGCCTCGTCCGCGACGGCGCCCGCCACCAGCAGGGCGCCCGCGCCGAGCAGCAGCGGGCGGCGGGGGCGGGCGGCGCGCGCGACGCCGCGGCCGGATCTCGGGCGGGGCACCCGGACCGACGCGCGGGGCGCTGTGCGCGACCGCGCGCCCTGCCGTCCCGCCGCCTCCCCCAGGGTCTCGGTTCGCCTGGCGGCCATGCGCGCTCCCCATCCGTTCAGGCGGTCACCCGGGGCGACAGCCGCTTTGCTTGCACAGTTGCGCAATATAGCAAGTGTTGGTCAGAGGTCACCCGAGCGTGGCCAGGAGACCCGGGGCCAGGATGGGTGTACCGGAAATGCGGGAGCGGCGCGACGCCGTACGGACGCGTGCCCGTACGGACGCCGGCCGGTCCGTACGTCAGCCGACGTTGACACCGAAGTCGGTCGCGATGCCCCGCAGGCCGGAGGCGTAACCCTGCCCGACGGCACGGAACTTCCACTCGGAAGCGTGGCGGTAGAGCTCGCCGAAAATCATCGCGGTCTCGGTCGAGGCGTCCTCGGTCAGGTCGTAGCGCGCCAGTTCGCGGTCGTCCGCGCGGTTGACCACCCGGATATAGGCACCCCGCACCTGGCCGAATGCCTGCCCGCGGACGTCGGCCTCGTAGATGGAGACCGGGAAGACGATTTTGACGACCTCGGCGGGGACGCGCGAGAGGTCCACATGAATGGTCTCGTCGTCGCTGCTGCCGGTGCCGCCGGTCAATTCGTCACCCGTGTGCTGGACGGAACCGTCGGGGCTGGCGAGATTGTTGAAGAAAACGAAATGCCGGTCGGAAATGACCTTGCCGGACTCACCGCACAGCAGCGCGCTGGCGTCGAGGTCGTAGTCGGCGCCGGTGGTGGTGCGCGCCTGCCAGCCCAGCCCGACCGCGACAGCCGTCAGCCCCGGGGCCTCCTTGCTCAAGGAGACGTTGCCACCCTTGGCCAAGGTCACACCCATGAATTACCTCCACACACTCGGTCGTTCCACCGGCGGCACGGCGTGAGCGGCCGCGCGGTCGGTCATTTCACTTATTGCGCAACTACGAAACTGTAGTCTGCCACACGCCACCGCACCGGGCGGCGGCTCCTGCCGACCCGTAGCGTCTGCGTGACGGCCGGTCCGCGACCGTTACCCGACGGTGACGGAAAGGCCACAACGCCTTCCCGCAACGGACCGTCTTACCGGCCGAGTTCACGGCGGCGCCCCGGAAAGCGGGTCCGGCGTGGAAGGCGAATTACCCGGAGAGGTGGGCCATGGCACTCGACAGGAAACAGCGAATTCCGTATGCCGCCGCGGCCGGATTCCTCGGGGCCGCGCTGCTCCTGCTCACCGCGGCCCCGGCCTTCGCCAAGGGCGCGATGGACATCACCGTACCCACGCATCACGTGCGCGCCGGGCGGCCGGTGCACGTCAGCGGGAAGGGTGACGACGACGCGGGCCGCTTCCTGCGCGCGTGCGTCCAGGAGCGCGGCGGCGACCACGGCGCGTGGCACACCGTGGGGTGCGGCAGGGTGATGACCTCGGGCGCCGGGGCCAGGGTGGAGGCGGACGTCCGCCCCGCGCACGGCGGCGTCCTCCAGCTGCGCGGCGTGCTGTACGGCCTGAGCGACCGGGACGACCCCCACCCGGAGGAGCTGCGGAGCTCGCCCGTCACGTCCGTCTCCGTGCGCTGACCGGCGGGCGTCGCCCCTACGGGCGACGCCGGTCCCGCCCGAACCCTTGACGCAACTCTGGTCCAGTCCAACGATGTTCACCGCGCAACCGGTCCCCCACCTGTCACGCACGACCGGCCCACCGGGAGCATCAGTTGAGACGAATCGGCCCTCTTCACACCCTTCTGACCGCGTTCGCCACCGTGACCGCCGCCGCGGGCCTCGCGCTGGGCGGCGGCACGGCACACGCCGCCGCAGCTCCGGCCCCCCTGCCCGCCCACGTCTTCGCGCCCTACTTCGAGACCTACAGCTCGGAGAGCCCCGCGGCGCTGTCCGCCCAGTCGGGCGCGAAGTACCTGACCATGGCCTTCCTCCAGACCGAGGCGAAGGGCTCCTGCACGCCCTATTGGAACGGCGACACCGGCAAGCCCGTGTCCGCGTCGGTCTTCGGCTCCGACATCACCACCATCCGGAACAACGGCGGCGACGTCATCCCCTCCTTCGGTGGCTACGCCGCCGACAACACCGGCACCGAGATAGCCGACAGCTGCGCGGACGTGTCGAAGATCGCCGCGGCGTACGAGAACGTCATCACCACCTACGGCGTCTCCCGCCTCGACCTCGACATCGAGGACAACTCCCTGACGAACAGCGCGGGCATCGACCGCCGCAACCAGGCCATCAAGCTGGTGCAGGACTGGGCGGCGGGCAACGGACGCACCGTGCAGTTCTCCTACACCCTGCCGACGACGACCCACGGCCTCGCCGACAGCGGGCTCGCCGTCCTGCGCAGTGCCGTGGCCAACGGCGCCCGCGTCGACGTCGTCAACATCATGACGTTCGACTACTACGACGGCGCGACCCACGACATGGCCGCCGACACCACGAGCGCCGCCGAGGGGCTGCACGGGCAACTGGGCGGGCTGTATCCCGCGAAGTCCTCCGCCGAACTCTGGGCCATGACCGGGATCACCGAGATGCCGGGCATCGACGACTACGGGCCCGCGGAGACCTTCGGCACCCAGGACGCCGTCAAGGTCTACGACTGGGCCGTCTCACAGGGCGTCAACACCCTTTCCTTCTGGGCACTCCAGCGCGACAACGGCGGCTGCCCGGGGACCAAGGGCTCCGACTCATGCTCCGGCATCGCGCAGGACACGTGGTACTTCAGCCACACCTTCGCCCCCTTCACCGGCGGCGGCTCCCCCACCTCACCCGACTTCTCGCTCTCCCTCTCCCCCAACTCGGCTGCCGTCCCGCCGGGCGGCTCGGCGGGTTCCACCGTGAACACGGCGGTGGTGGCCGGCTCGGCGCAGCCGGTGAGCCTGTCGGCCGACGGCGCGCCCTCGGGCGTGAGCGTGTCGCTCAGCCCGTCCTCCGTGACGGCGGGCGGCTCCGCGAAGCTGACGGTGAGCACGACCGCCTCGGCCGTGCCCGGCACCTACCCGATCACCGTCCGGGGCTCGGCGCCCTCGGGCGCGCACACCGCCGCGTACACCCTGACCGTCACCGGCTCCGGCAGCACGGGCGCGCTGGTCAACGGTGATTTCGAGACGGGTGCCGCGAGCCCGTGGTCGTGCCAGTCGGGGAGCGGTGTGGTGGGCTCGCCGGTCCACGGCGGCGGGCACGCCCTCCAGGTGGCGCCGGCCGCGGACCGGACCGGCCAGTGCGAGCAGACCGTGACGCTCACGCCCAACTCGGCGCATACGCTGACCGGTTGGGTGCAGGGACCCTACGCGTACATCGGCGTCAGCGGCGGGGCCACGGCGAGCCAGTGGGCCTCGGCGGGGTCGTGGACGCGGCTGTCGGTGCCGTTCACGACCGACGCGTCGGGGAAGGTGACGGTCTACGTCCACGGCTGGTACGGCCAGGGCGCCGTCCACGCCGACGACTTCACCCTCACCTGACGGCGGCGACGGGGTCAGCCCGTCCCGCCCAGCCCGTGCGGCGAGCGGTGTCTGCCCTCCCTGACCTCCTCGCCGAGGCGGCGGAGCAGTTCGAGGGGGCAGACGTGCCGCAGCATGGGGAAGACGTCGCGCTCTTCGTGCCGGACGTGCTGGCCGACCTCGCGTTCCAGGGCGCGGACCCGCGCGTCGAAGCCCGGTTCGTAGACCGTGCTGGATTCGAGGCCCCGGAGCATGGCGGTCAGGCGCTCCTGGTCGCCGTGCTCCTTCTCCACGAAGGTGTCGCCCTCGGCGAGCTGCGCGCGCACCGCCGGATAGAGGTACTCCTCCTCGGCCGCCGAGTGCCGGGCGAGCGCGGTGGCCACCTCTTCCAGGAGGTCCTCACGGCGTACGTCCTCGAGGCGGGTACGGTGGATCGAGTTGAACAGTGCCTCGATCACCCGGTGGTCGCTCTCGAGCTCGGTGAGGATGTCGGTGCGTGCCATCAGGCCGTCCCTTCGCGTCACACGTGCCGCAAAACACCTGCTTTCGCCATGTTCTCACGCACCCGGCGTTCCCGAAATCGCTGACCGGCCGCCGGCGGCCGGGGGCGCGCGTCGCCGTCAGGACCGGCCGGTGCGCCACGCCCCGGTGACCGCCGCCACCACGACCGAGCCGATCACGATCAGCCGGTGCGTCACCGCGTCGAGCTGCTGCCGCTCCGCCGCCGGGATGTGCCACTGCTCCCACCACGTGACCTGTTCCTGGGAGAGGGAGTCCGGCCGCTCCGCCTCCCACGAGGCCCGCAGCCGGTCCGCGAGCGGCACCGCGACGGCGGCCTGGTCCGCGTAGGCGGATATCAGCGCGGTCATGTGGCTCGTGGGCAGGTGCGCGTACCACTGGTCGCGCACGGAGGCGGCGAGCGCGGCGACGTCCTCCAGCCACAGCACGTGCTGGGACACCCAGCCCTGCGGGTCACGGCTCGCGGGCATGCCGGGGAGCAGGCGCGGCTCCAGGGCGTCACGGTGCGTGAGGAACATGCCGCCCATGGCCTGTTCCTCACCAAGCGGGTTCCAGTCGCCCTGGCCCAGGGCGACCGCGGCGGCCTCGACGGCATCAACGGCTCGGGTCATTTGATCACTTTACGGTGCGGATCCGTGTACTCCGTACGGCCCTGCACGGTCGTGCAGCAGGCGCTCCTGCGGTCCCGCCCGGGACGGGGCATCATGGCCGGGTGACGAGCCTCGGACTTCCTTCCGGTATCCGCGCCTGCCTGTTCGACCTCGACGGCGTGCTCACCCGCACGGCGACCGTACACGCGGCCGCCTGGAAAGAGACGTTCGACGCGTTCCTGCGGGCGCGCGACGGGGCGGACTTCCGGCCGTTCGACGCGACCCGGGACTACGACGAGTACGTGGACGGCATGCCGAGAGCCGACGGGGTGCGGACCTTCCTCGCGTCGCGGGGCATCCATCTGCCCGAGGGCACCCCGGACGACCCGCCGGAGCGGGACACCGTGCAGGGGCTCGGGGCGCGGAAGAACGTGCTCGTGCTCCAGAAGATCAAGGAGCTGGGCGTCGAGGCGTACGAGGGCTCCGTCCGCTATGTGCACGCCGTCCGCGAGGCCGGGCTGCGCCGCGCGGTGGTCTCCTCCAGCGCCAACTGCCACGACGTGCTGATCGCCGCGGGCATCGACGACCTCTTCGAGGTCCGCGTCGACGGTCTGGTGGCCGCCGAGCGGCGGCTGCCGGGCAAGCCCCACCCCGACACCTTCCTCGCCGCGGCCCGCGATCTGGGCATGGAGCCGGGGCAGTGCGCGGTCTTCGAGGACGCCCTGGCGGGCATGGACGCGGGGCGGTCGGGGAACTTCGGGTTCGTCGTCGGCGTGGACCGGGTGGGCCAGGCCGAGGCGCTGCGCGAGCACGGCGCGGACGTCGTCGTGCCGGATCTGGACCAGCTGCTGGGAGGCCCCCCGTGATCACCCATCCGGCGTATCTGGTCGAGCCCTGGTGCCTGCGGGAGACCGAGCTCAATCTGGAGGTGCTGCCGCAGAGCGAATCGGTCTTCGCGCTCGCCAACGGTCACATCGGCTGGCGCGGCAACCTGGACGAGGGCGAGCCGCACGGCCTGCCCGGCTCCTATCTCAACGGTGTGCACGAACTGCGGCCGCTGCCCTACGCCGAGGCGGGCTACGGCTATCCGGAGTCCGGCCAGACCGTCATCGACGTCACCAACGGCAAGGTGATCCGCCTCCTCGTCGACGACGAGCCCTTCGACCTGCGCTACGGCCGGCTGGTCCACCACGAGCGGCTGCTCGACTTCCGCGCGGGCGTCCTGCGCCGCACGACCGAATGGACGTCCCCGTCCGGCCGGACGGTGCGGGTGCGCTCGACCCGGCTGGTGTCCTTCACCCAGCGGGCCGTCGCCGCGATCTGCTACGAGGTGGAGGCGGTCGACGAGGAGACGCGCGTGGTCCTCCAGTCGGAGCTGGTCGCCAACGAACAGCTGCCCAAGGCGGACGGCGACCCCCGGGTCGCGGCGGTGCTGGAGTCACCACTGGTCCCCGAGGAGCACGGCGCGGACGGCGGCGCGCTGCGGCTGGTGCACCGGACCGTGCGCAGCGGACTGCGGGTGGCGACGGCGGCGGTCCACTCGGTGGACGGTCCGGACGGCACCCGGATGTATTCGCAGAGCAGCGAGAACCTGGCCCGGTTCACGGTGACGTCGACGCTGCGGCCCGGTGAGCGGCTGCGGCTGGAGAAGACGGTGGCGTACGGCTGGTCGGGCGTGCGGTCGCTGCCCGCGATGCACGACCAGGTGGAGGCGGCGCTGGCGGGTGCGACCAGCACGGGCTGGCAGGGGCTGTGCGACGAACAGCGGGCGTATCTGGACGACTTCTGGGACCGGGCCGACGTCGAGGTGGACGGGGACGCGGAGATCCAGCAGGCGGTGCGGTTCGCACTGTTCCACGTGCTCCAGGCGGGGGCGCGGGCGGAGAGCCGGGCGATCGCGGCGAAGGGTCTGACGGGGCCGGGGTACGACGGGCACAGTTTCTGGGACACCGAGACCTTCGTGCTGCCGGTGCTGATCGGCACGGTGCCGCAGGCGGCGGCCCAGCCGCTGCGGTGGCGGCACGCCACCCTGCCCGCGGCGCTCAACCGCGCGCGGACACTGGGGCTGGAGGGGGCGGCCTTCCCGTGGCGGAGCATCAACGGCGACGAGTGCTCGGCCTATTGGCCCGCGGGGACGGCGGCGTTCCATGTGAACGCGGACATCGCGGACGCCGTGGTGCGCTATCTCGCGGCGACCGGTGACGAGACCTTCGAGCGGGAGGTGGGGCTGGAGCTGCTGGTGCACACGGCCCGGCTGTGGCGTTCGCTGGGGCACCACGACCACCAGGGGCAGTTCCACATCGACGGGGTGACGGGCCCGGACGAGTACAGCGCGATCGCCGACGACAACGTCTACACCAACCTGATGGCCCAGCAGAACCTCCGGGCCGCGGCCGACGTGGCCGAGCGGCACCCGGACCTCGCGGCGGCGTTCGGGGTCGACGACGAGGAGACGGCGGCCTGGCGGGACGCGGCGGCGCGGATGACGCTGCCGTACAACGAGTCGCTAGGGGTCCACGAGCAGTCCGCCGACTTCACCTGCCACCAGCAGTGGGACTTCGCGGGGACGGGACCGGACCAGTATCCGCTGATGCTGCACTTCCCGTACTTCGACATCTACCGCAAGCAGGTGATCAAGCAGGCGGACCTGGTGCTGGCCATGTATCTGCGCGGCGACGCCTTCACGGACGAGCAGAAGGCGCGGAACTTCGCGTACTACGACCCGCTGACCGTGCGCGACTCGTCGCTGTCCTCGTGCGTCCAGGCGGTGATGGCCGCCGAGGTGGGCCATCTGCGGCTGGCGTACGACTATCTCGGCGAGGCCGCGATGATGGACCTGTCCGACCTGGAGAGCAACACCCGCGACGGGGTCCACATCGCGTCGCTGGCGGGCACCTGGATCGCGCTGGTCGCGGGGTTCGGCGGGATGCGGCACTGCGACGGCACGGTCTCCTTCGCGCCGAAGCTGCCGGAGCAGCTGGGACGGCTGGCCTTCACGGTGCACGTGCTGCGCTGCCGGCTGCGCGTCGAGATCACCGCCGAGACCGTCACCTATTCCCTGGCGGAGGGTGAGGAGTTGGAGATCGACCACTACGCGGAGCGGCTGACGGTGACGGGGAAGCGTCCGGTGGTCAGAAAGGTGCCCGCGGCGCCCGACAGGCCCGAGCCCGGCCAGCCGGCCGGGCGGCGTCCGGCGCACCGCGGCTGGGCGGCGACCCGCGTCGAGGGCGACCGGATGGGCTGACCTCCCCTTTTCCGGGAGCGAGTTGGCGATCGTACGCACAATGGTTCCCATGACTATTGATGAGACGAATCCGTTGCGCCGGCTCTCCCTGGACGAACTGCGGCTGCGTACGAGCACGAAGTGGACGGCCTATCCGCCGGACGTCCTGCCCTTGTGGGTCGCCGAGATGGACACCCCGGTCGCCGAGCCCGTGGTGCGCGCGGTGACGCGGGCGATGGAGCGGGGCGATACGGGCTATGCGAGCGGTATGGAGTACGCGCAGGCGCTGGACGCCTTCGCCCGCGAGCGCTGGGACTGGGACGGCGTGGTGGAGGACCGTACGGCGATCATGCCGGACGTGATGCTCGGCATCGTGGAGATCCTCAAGCTGATCACCTCGCCCGGGGACGCCGTCGTGGTCAACCCCCCTGTCTATCCGCCGTTCTACGCCTTCGTGGAGCACATGGACCGACGGATCGTGGAGGCACCGCTGGACGAGGCGGGCCGCATCGACCCGGTGGCGCTGGAGTCGGCGTGCCGGGAGGCCGTGAGGGGCGGGCGGCGGGCCGCGTATCTGCTGTGCAGCCCGCACAACCCGACGGGGACGGTGCACACCGCGGGGGAGCTCGCGGCGGTGGCGGAGCTGACGGCCGGTCACGGTGTGCGGGTCGTCGTGGACGAGATCCACGCGCCGCTCGTGCTGTCCGGCGCGCGGTTCGTGCCGTATCTGTCGGTGCCGGGCGCGGAGAGCGCCTTCTCCCTGATGTCGGCCTCCAAGGCGTGGCACCTGGCCGGGCTCAAGGCGGCGCTGGCGGTGGCGGGTCCGGCGGCGGCCGCCGATCTCGCCCGGCTGCCCTGGGAGGTGAGCCATGGCCCGAGCCACGTCGGTGTCATCGCGCACACGGCGGCCCTGCGGCACGGTGGCGACTGGCTGGACGGCGTGCTGGCGGGCCTGGACGGGAACCGGCGGCTGCTGGCCGACCTGCTGGCGCGGCAGCTGCCGGAGGTGGGGTACGCGCTGCCGGAGGCGACGTACCTGGCGTGGCTGGACTGCCGGCCGCTGGGCCTCGGGTCCACCGCGGCCTCGGTCTTCCTGGAGCACGGCCGGGTGGCGCTCACCTCCGGCACCAACTACGGCCCGGGCGGGGCGGGTCATGTGCGGCTGAATTTCGCGACGTCGCCGGAGGTGCTCACGGAGGCGGTCGGCAGGATGCGGAAGGCGGTGGACGCGACGCTCCAGGAATGACGGGCCGGTCTCCGGCGGACGCCGTCGCGACGCCGCCGGAGAAGCGCGTCCTCGCTATCCGCCGGCCTGGCGGACGACGTTCTCCGCCTGGGGGCCCTTGGGGCCCTGGACGACGTCATACTCCACCGGGTCGCCCTCGAAGAGCTCCTTGTAGCCGCTGGTCTGCTGGATGGCCGAGAAGTGGACGAACACGTCCGCACCCCCGTCGTCCTGCTGGATGAAGCCGAAGCCCTTCTCCGGGTTGAACCACTTCACGACGCCTGTTGCCATGGGTCACTTTCCTTACCTGCTTGCTACCGGCACGACTTCGACGTACCGGTCCCAACCCCGGAACCTTCCCCTGCCGACCGGCAAGAGATGCTCCACGGCACCCGTCGTTCACCCTGTGGAGGGAATCCGAACAGGCCAAAAAGGGACATCGGGCCTGTGCTCGGGGTTCGTCCCCGGTCACACGTGGCCAGGCCCGGCCGGGGTGTTCCCGGCCGAGCCGAACCTTCGGCTGTCGCCGTGCCGGTGGTACGCGACCGCCGCCGCGCTCAGCGAAGCGGCGCGGTCCGATGCCTGATCACTCCTGGGACGGCCGCTCAGTGACCCGCGCGGGCCGTGGGGGTCTTGCACACGACGTCCGTGCCGCCCACGGGGTACATCCCGTCCTTCTTGGCCTGGCCACCCTGGTACTCGTAGTAGAGGTAGGTGTAGAACTCGATCCGCCGCGAGGGCCCGCACGCCGCGTCGGCGGCGATCTGGTAGCTCATCGTGACGGTGCGGGTGGCGTTCGGCAGCACGGGGGCGTTGTAGCTGACCGCACCGCTCTGGTGGGTCGGCACCGTGCAGTTGGTCGTGTCACCGGTGCAGGTGGTGAACGCGTACTTCAGGCCCGGGTCCTGCTGGGTGTTGTACGTCGGCTGTATCGACTGGTACACGAACTGCGCGTTCGTGGTCTGGTCGTTGGTGAACGCCAGCGTGATGTTCACCGTGGAGCCGGGGGTCGCGGACTGCTTGTCCACGGTGATGGTCATGGGCGGGGTCGCGGCGGTGGCAGGCTGGGCCATGCCGAGCAGGGCGACGACGGACGCGAGGGCTGCGGACAGGCTGAGCCGTCCCAAAGTTGTTCTGCGCATGGCGCCGGAGATTAGACAGGGACGCCCCGTCTTGGCTGCACCACCCGAACAGGACCGGCCACCCCCGCCAACCGGAATGTGACCTCCGGAGCAGGTGTGAGCCACGTGACAGTGTTGCGGCGATGTTGCGAGTTGGCCGGGAAGTGTTGGTGATGCCCGTGTGGAGGGGGTGTGGAGGCGGTTCTCCTGCCGCCTCGCGGGGTCTCCGTCGGCCCTCCGCTCCCCTGCTCGGCAGGGGGCGCGCATCCAGCACCTACCATGCTCAATCATGGAACTCAGACACCTCGAGCACTTTGTGGCGGTCGCCGAGGAGCAGCACTTCACGCATGCTGCCGAGCGGCTGCGCGTCGCCCAGTCCGGGGTGTCGGCGTCCGTGCGGGCGCTGGAGCGGGAGCTGGGCGCGGAGCTCTTCATCCGTACCACCCGGCGGGTCGGGCTGACGGACGCCGGGCGGGCGCTGCTCGTCGAGGCGCGGCGGACGCTGGCGTGCGCGGCGGCGGCCCGGGAGGCGGTCGCCGCCGTGCAGGGGCTGACGGGCGGGACGCTCTCGGTCGGTACGGAGCAGTGCATGGGCACGGTCGACGCCGGTGCGCTGCTGGCCTCCTTCCACGCGCTCCATCCGCAGGTGGAGGTGCACATGGAACAGGCGGGTTCCGGGCGGCTGCTGGAGCAGGTGCGCCGGGGCGAGCTCGACCTGGCCTTCGTCGTGCACGACGACGTCCACGACGGCGTGCGGCTCCGCCGGATCGCCGAGGAGCCGCTGATGCTGCTGTGCCGGGCGGACCATCCGCTGGCGGGCGTCGGCGGGCCGGTGCCCGCGGCGCGGCTGGCCGGGGAGGTGTTCGTGGACCTGCACCCCGACTGGGGTGCGCGGCGGGCGGCTGATCTCGCGTTCGCCGAGGCGGGGGTGACGCGGAAGGTGGCGCTCCAGGTCAATGACGTCTATACGCTGCTCGATCTGGTGTCGCGGGGCCTGGGGGCCGCGGTGGTGCCCCGGCCGGTGACACTCAAGGAGCAGGCGCGGGGGCTGAGCGCGGTGCCGCTCGAAGGGCCGGTGCGGTGGAAGGTGGGGGTCGCCGTGCCCGCCGCGGGCCAGCCGACGGCGGCCGCGCGGGCGCTGCTGGCGACGATCGGGCACCGCGGCGGCGATTGAGCAGGATGACTGCTGAATGTGATCGGAACGGGATGTTGGACACGCCGTCACTTCCGGCGCAGAGTGGGGGCAGCTGACTCACCGAGAAAGGCAGGCTGCACCCCATGGCGCAAGAAGTACGCGGTGTCATCGCCCGAGGCAAAGGCGAACCGGTCCGGGTCGAGACGATCGTGGTGCCCGACCCCGGTCCCGGTGAGGCCGTGGTGAAGATCCAGGCGTGCGGGGTGTGCCATACCGATCTGCACTACCGGGAGGGCGGGATCAACGACGAGTTCCCCTTCCTGCTCGGCCATGAGGCCGCCGGTGTGGTCGAGTCGGTCGGTGCCGGGGTGACCGAGGTGGCCCCGGGCGACTTCGTGATCCTCAACTGGCGTGCGGTCTGCGGACAGTGCCGGGCCTGTCTGCGCGGCCGGCCGTGGTACTGCTTCGACACCCACAACGCCAAGCAGAGGATGACGCTCACCGACGGCACCGAGCTCTCCCCCGCCCTGGGCATCGGCGCCTTCGCGGAGAAGACGCTGGTGGCCGCCGGGCAGTGCACCAAGGTCGACCCCGCGGCCTCCCCGGCCGCCGCGGGCCTGCTGGGCTGCGGCGTGATGGCCGGGCTGGGCGCGGCGATCAACACCGGCGCGGTGGGGCGCGGGGACACGGTGGCGGTCATCGGCTGCGGCGGCGTCGGCGGCGCGGCGATCGCGGGAGCCCGGCTGGCCGGTGCCTCGAAGATCATCGCGGTGGACATCGCCGACGCGAAGCTGGAGACGGCGAAGTCGCTGGGCGCCACCCACACCGTCAACTCCCGCTCCGTCGATGGCGTCGAGGCGATCCGCTCGCTGACGGGCGGCTTCGGCGCGGACGTCGTCATCGACGCGGTGGGCCGCCCCGAGACGTACGAGCAGGCGTTCTACGCCCGGGACCTGGCCGGGACCGTGGTCCTGGTGGGCGTGCCGACGCCGGAGATGAAGCTGGAACTGCCGCTGCTGGACGTCTTCGGGCGGGGCGGCTCGCTGAAGTCCTCGTGGTACGGCGACTGCCTGCCCTCCCGCGACTTCCCCATGCTCGTCGACCTCTATCTCCAGGGGCGCCTGGACCTCGACGCGTTCGTCAGCGAGACCATCGCGCTCGACGAGGTGGAGGACGCCTTCCACCGCATGGAGAAGGGCGATGTGCTGCGTTCGGTGGTGATCCTGTGATGGTGGCGCGCATCGAGCACCTGGTGACCTCGGGGACCTTCGCCCTCGACGGCGGGGTCTGGGACGTCGACAACAACGTCTGGCTCGTCGGTGACGACGAGGAGGTCCTCGTCGTCGACGCGTCCCACGACGCCGACGCGATCGAGAAGGCGGTGGCCGGCCGCCGCCTGGTCGCGATCGTGTGCACCCACGCCCACAACGACCACATCGACGCGGCTCCCGCCCTCGCGGAGCGCACGGGCGCGCCGGTCCTGCTGCACCCCGCCGACCGTGAGCTGTGGGACCGCACCCACCCGGGCATCGCACCCGACCAGGAACTGACGGATGGTCAGGTCCTGTCAGTGGCCGGTGCCGAGCTGACGGTGCTGCACACTCCGGGCCACAGCCCCGGTGCCGTCTGCCTCCACGCGCCGGCGCTGGGGACCGTGTTCACCGGCGACACCCTCTTCCAGGGCGGCCCCGGCGCAACGGGGCGGTCCTTCTCGCACTTCCCCACGATCATCGACTCCATCCGGGACCGGCTGCTCCCGCTCCCGCCGGAGACGGTGGTGCGTACGGGCCACGGCGACACGACCACGGTCGGCGCCGAGGCACCGGCCCTCGCCGACTGGATCGCCCGGGGGCACTGAAACCGGGACGGGCGCCCCGCCGTCGGCGGGGCGCCTTCGCGTGGGGTACGCATACCGCCCTCGGGCGGGCTACCGCTTGCGCATCAGCAGATGGCCGCGCCGGAACCGCTCACCTTCCAGGGGCTCTCGCAGCATGCGGCCGATTTCCGCGAAACCGGCCTCGCGGGCCAGCTCGGCAAAGCCGTCGACCGGCCACCGATAGGCCGTGGCCACCTTGTGGTCGAACGGCGTCACCGGGTCGCCCTCGGATTCGAAGAAGGCGAGCAGAAGGTGGCCGCCCGGAGCCAGCACCCGGTGGAACTCCGCGAAATACGAGGGGATTTCGCGCGGCGGGGTGTGGATGACCGAATACCAGGACACAATGCCGCTCAGCGCGGCGTCGCCCTCGTCCAGCGCGTCCATCGAACCGACCTCGAAGCGCAGCTCCGGGAATGCCCGGCGGGCGAGGTCGATCATCACCGGTGACAGATCGACGCCGAAGGCGTCGAGCCCCAGCTCCCGCAGGTGCGCCGTCATGTGCCCCGGCCCGCATCCGAGCTCACCGACAGTCCCGCCGCCCGCGGCCAGCACGGATTCCGCGAAAACGGCGAGCACCGAACGGTCCATCGGAAGCCGGTCGAGGCTGCCGCGGACGAGGTCGGCGTAGAGGACGGCGACGGCGTCATAGGCGTCCGCTGTCGCACTCAGGTAGGAGGAGGTGTCAGTCACAGGGGCCGACATTAACTCCTGGCCTCCGTGGCGGTGCGACCGGGGTGAAGCAGGCACGGCGCCCACGCATACAGGCTGATTTATCGCTCACTCGGGCGACAATGCGCCACACGAAAACGTAGCGCGTGTTCGCTATTCGTCCGCATGGCCGACCATCTGTCCTAAAGGGGAAAACGCACCCTAGGAGTGGAGTCGACATGCGATATCTCGCATCTTCTCTGTGCACCCTGGCGCTCGGTGCCGGTGTGCTGTTCGGAATCGCCGGTAACTCCGCCGCAGCTCAGTCCGCCGTGGCGAAGCAGGACACCGTGACCGCCGCGCAGTGTGTGGGCGGAGGCGGGTTCGTTGATCACGACGATTCGAGCCCGACCGGCCTCCGTTGTCTCGGCGGGCAGTTCGACGGGGTCCCGGTGACGCTCGGGCAGTAGACCCCGGCCGGCCTTGGCCGTGCCGACGGCAGATGAATTACGGGCGGTTGTCCCGGGTCTGCCGGTAGCGCTCGCCGACGACGCCCTGGTCGGTCTCCCACCAGGGGCGCGTCAGCTCGGGAGCGGCGGGTTCGGCGGCTCGTTCCGGTGTGGCGGCGGGAGCCGGGACCGTGGCGAGCTCCTCGTCGAGCCTTCGGTCCAGCTCGGCGGTCCTGACCCGCTCGGCGCGGCGCCACTCGACGAAGACGGCGATCAGGAAGGGCATGCCGACGAGCTCGGCGATCGACAGCATCAGCCCGCCGCCGAGCGCCTGGTCGCGCTCCGGGCTCGGGCCCCAGCCGCGCTGCTGCGATCCGTACCAGCCGCCCGCGATCAGGGTGCCGCTGGTCATCACGACGATGCCGGGGACGGCGTCCACCAGCCCGTCGACGAAGACCAGCAGCGCCCGCACGGGGTGGCTGCACCACGCGGGCAGGAGCTCCTCGCGGGAGAGCATGGGCAGGACGAACAGGCTGCCCGCCGCGAGGAGGTGGAGATACATCAGCCGGTGGATCGCCTCGTTCCGCAGGGCGGCCTCGAAGTACGGCGTGAAGTAGATGCACAGCTCCGTGGCGAGCACGAGCAGGGTGCTGACCAGCGGGAACGTCAGCACCCTCACGACGGGCCCGCGCATCGCGCGGTGCAGCCGCCCGGCGCCGCGTGCGGGCAGCGCGCGGCGGGCGAGGGCCAGGGGGTCGCCGAGGGCCAGGCCGAGCGGTGCGATCAGGTCGAGGAGGATGTTCTGCACCGCGGCGGGCCAGAAGAGGACCCGGTCGTACACCGCGAGGGACGACAGGGTCGCGACGGCGATCGCCCCGAGGCCGAGGGCCACGAACGCGAGCGTACGGACCACGGGCCAGCGCTCCCCCTTCCTCGCCACCCGCAGGACGCCCCAGGCGTAGAGACCGCCGAGGAGGACGATGAGGGCGAGGCCGAAGGGGTCCGCTTGCCAGGTGCCGAAGGCTCGGGCGGGGGTGAGATTGGTCAGTGCCACGATCGTTCAGCGTAGCCCCGGCCGTAGTGGATCTACAGGCAGGTCGGGGGCGGTAAAGCGCAGGTCAAAGGCTTGGAAGCGTTTCCTTTGGTCACAGGAGGGGGCGCGTGTCCGGGTGGGTGGCGAAGTAGTCGCGCAGACCGGAGAGCTGCGGGCGCAGGGGCCACGGCACGGTGGCGACGACCGCCAGCCGGACCTGCGGACAGCGCAGCCGGGCGAGCTCGAAGGACCGTACGAGCAGCCGTGTCGCCTCGGCGGGGTCGTGCAGCCCGCGCGGGGTCGCCCGGGCGGACGGCGGTGCGAAGCCGAATTCCGTCCACCACACCGGTTTGTCCCCGTCGCGGTAGGCGCGCATCGCCTCGGCCACGGCCGGGAAGTTGGTCAGCCGCTCGATGCCCGGTGCCTCCTCCGACCAGGCGTCCGGTGCCCGGCCGTCCAGGCGCGGCCGGAGGGCGAGGACGTCGAAGTGGTCGCGGGCGCCCGCCGCGTAGATGTCGCGGACGAAGCGGTGGTCGGTGTGGCAGGGGCCGCCGAGCACGACGGCGGCGGGGTCGGGGACGGACCGCAGGCCAGTGGCGCAGGCGCGCAGGAGGCCGGCGTAGCGGGCGGTGCGCTCCGCGGGGGCGGCGATGCCGGTCGTGGCGGCCTGGTTGGGTTCGCACCAGACCTCCCATGCGGCGACCCGGTCGCCGTAGGTGGCGGCCAGCCACTGTGCCCAGGGGCGGATGGTGGCGGGGTCGTCGGGGAAGCACGCGTGCGGGCCCCGGGGCAGGGCGCCGTTCCGGGTCCACGGGGGTGACTCGTGCAGGGTGACGAGGACGGCGATGCGGCGTTCCGCCGCCGCGTCGAGCACTCCCGCCAGGCGCTGGTTGTAGGGGTGCCGGGCGCTCGGGGCGTCGCTCCCGGGCTGGCTGCGGTGCCAGGAGACGTCGATCCGGACGAGCCCGACGCCGTACGCGCGCAGCGTGTCGAGGTCGCGGTGCAGGGCGGGGTCCGGCCTGCCGTCGTGCCAGTAGCCGTCCCCCATGCCGGGGAAGGGCACCCCGAGGGCGGGGGGCGCGGTGTCGGCGGCCGTACGGTCCGGTGCGGATGCCGCGGAGGAGGGGGCCTGGGGGGCCGTGGTGGCCGGCGTGGCGAGAGCCGCTCCGGCGGCCGAGACGACGAACGTACGACGGCTCATGGGGTCAGCCTGGCAGCCGCGGGCGGGCGTTCCGGTGCTCCGGCACGGCCGTCACCCGTACAGGTGGCTCGCGGTGGCCCCGGGGTGTGTCCTGTGCGGGTCCGTTCGAAGGGCGTGGCCTCAACGCGCCCGGTTCCAGCGGGCGTTGTGCTCAGGAGGCGGCCGCCGCCGAGGCGTCGAGCAGCGCGCGGACCGCGGCGGCCTCGGGGACGCCGAGGCGGGTGAAGAGGCCGAGGGCCTCGCGCAGGTGGTCCTGGCCGCGGTCCGGGCGGCCGAGGCGCGGGAGGGCCTGGCCGAGTACGGCGTGGGCGAGCCCCTGGCAGTAGCTCTTGCCCAGTTCGCGGGCGATCCGCAGGGACTCCTCGGCGCAGGAGACCGCGTCCTCGTCCCGCTGTTCGTCGAGGCGGCATTCCGCGAGGCGCGCCCAGGCCAGCCCTTCCCAGCCGCGCTGGTGCTGGGCGATGAAGTGGCCGAGCGCGCCGCGCATGCGTTCGGCGGCGAGCGCGGGGTCGCCGGTCCTGCGGAGCACGTAACCGTGCTGGTAGAGCGTCATCGCGATGGTCGGGCCGTTGCCGGTCGCCTCCGCCAGCCGGACGGCCTCCGCGGCGGCGCGGTCGGCCTGCTCGGGCTGGGCGAGGGCGAGGTGCACGCGGGCGGTGTTGGCGAGCACCCGCGCCTCGCTGCCCTTGTCGTCGAGGCCGTCGCACAGGGAGCCGGCGAGCTCCAGCAGCGGGAGGGCCCGGTCGGGGCTGTCGGTGGCGAGGTGGAGGATGCCGAGCGCGTTGGCGGCGAGGTGGCGGCAGAGGTTGTCGCCTGCCTCCTCGGCGAGCCGCAGCGCGGTGGTCAGTTCGCGCTCGGCGGCGTCGTAGACATCGGTGAGGTAGTGGAGGTTGCCGAGGGTGTAGCGGGCCCGGGCCTCGACGCGGGGTTCCCCGCGGGTGTGCGCGGTGTCCGCGGTGAGTTCGCAGAGGCGGCGCAGTTCCTCGCGGTGGGCGGGGCCCTCGATCAGGCCGGACCACGTGAGCAGCAGGTCGCCGGCGGGGCGCAGGGCGTCCGGTGCGCCGGGGACGGCCTGGGCGAGGAGGGAGGCCAGCGGTATGTGCTCGTGGCGCAGCCACTGCCGGGCGTCGGCGGCGTCGGCGAAGGGCACGCCGGGCAGGGTCACGGGGTGCAGGTGACGCTGGAGTGCGTGGTCGGGTTCGAGGGTGCGGGAGGCGTTGCCGACGGTGGCGAGGTGGTGGTCGAGGAGGCGCTGGACGGCCTCGTGGCGCTCCTGCGGGGTGTCGGTCTGTTCGGCCTGGCGACGCGCGTAGAGCCGCAGCAGGTCGTGGAAGCGGTAACGGCCGGTGGCGTACGACTCCAGCATGCCGGCGTCGGCGAGGCCCTCGGCGAGGTCCTCGGCGGTGAACTCGTCGCAGCCGAGGAGCGCGGCGGCCGCCGAGAGCGAGAGGTCGGGGGCGGCGGCGAGGGCCAGCAGGCGGAAGGCCCTGGCCTGGTCGTCGGCGAGGTGGGCGTAGCCGAGCCGGAAGGTGGCCTCCACGGTGAGGTCACCGGCCTGCAGTTCGTCGAGCGTGCGGCGTTCGTCGTCGAGCCGGGTGACGAGGGAGGCGATGGTCCAGCCGGGCCGGGCGGCGAGGCGGGAGGCCACGATGCGGACGGCGAGCGGCAGATGGCCGCAGGCCGCGACGAGCGCGGCGGCCGCCCGGGGGTCGGCGGCGACGCGCTCCTCGCCCACGATGGCGGCGAGGAGCGAGAGGGCCTCGGGTGCGCTGGCGACGCCGACGTGGAAGTGGCGGGCGCCGCCGAGGGTCAGCGCCCGGGACCGGGTCGTGACGAGGACGGCGCAGCCCGCGGTGCCGGGGAGCAGGGGGCGGATCTGGGCGGCGTCGCGGGCGTTGTCCAGGAGGAGCAGGACGCGCCGGTCGGCGAGCACGGAGCGGTAGAGGGCGGCGCGTTGCCCCAGGTCGTCGGGGATGTCGGATTCGGGGACGTCGAGGGCCTGGAGGAAGTGGGAGAGGACGCTGCCGCTGTCGGCCGGGTGCGGCCCCGCGCCCTGGAGGTCGACGTAGAGCTGGCCGTCGGGGAACTCCGACCGGGCGGTGTGGGCGGCGTGCACGGCGAGGGTGGTCTTGCCGACGCCGCCGATGCCGGTGAGCATGGCGATCATCACGGCTGGGCCGGAGGTCTCGGTGAGGGCGGCGCACACGTCGTGCACGAGCTCTTCGCGGCCGGTGAAGTCGGGTATGCCGGCCGGCAGCTGGAAGGGGACGGCCCTGGGGCGCCCGGCGCCGGCCGCGGGCTCGGGGTCCGCGGGCGGGGCGTAGGCCAGTTTGGGGTCGGCGGCGAGCACCCTGGCGTGCAGCTCGGTCAGTTCGGGGCCGGGTTCGACGCCGAGTTCGGCGACGAGCAGGCGCCGGGTGTCGGTAAAGGCGGCGAGGGCGTCGACCTGGCGGCCGCAGCGGTAGAGGGCGAGGATCAGCAGGGCGCGGAGGCGTTCGCGCAGGGGGTGTTCGGCGGCGAGGGAGCTGAGCTCGGGGACGATCTCGGTGTGGCGGCCGAGGGCGAGGGCGCAGTCGAAGAGCCCTTCCTGGGCCACGAGGCGGGCCTCCGAGAGCCGGTAGCGCTGCCGCTCGGCGTACGGGCCGGGCAACCCGGCCAGGGGGGCGCCGTGCCAGAGGTCGAGGGCGGCGGCGTAGCGGCTGTGCGCGGTCTCGGTGTCCCCGGCGTCGCGGGCCTCGGCGGCCTCGGCGAGGCGGCGCTGGAAGACGACGGCGTCGACCTGTTCGGGGGGTATGTGCAGGGCGTAGCCGCCGGCGGAGGAGGCGAGGACCGTGGCCGGGGTCCTGGCCACCCGGCCGGGTTCGAGGAGGTTGCGCAGGCGGGAGGCGTAGGTCCGGATGGTGCCGAGCGCCTGAGGCGGTGCCAGTTCGCCCCACAGGGCGTCGATCAGTTCGTCGCTGGAGACCGTGCGGCCGCCGCGCAGCAGCAGGACGGCGAGCATGGCGCGCTGCTGCCGCGCCCCGAGCTCGACCTGGTGCCCGTCGAGCTGTGCGCGCACGGGGCCGAGCAGCTGGAAGGAGAGCCGTGCTCCCGTTGTTGCTCCGCTGGCGCCCATGTCTCCCCCGACCTCGCCGCGCACACTCCGCCCGGCGACAAGGGGGACAGTATCTCAGGGGTTCGCACGGCAGGCGGTACCCGTGGCGTTACGGGTCAGGGTCCGTTGATCGCCTGTTGATCGGGGTGTCCCATACTTCGGGGAAAGACCGCTCGACCCGTACGACAGGAGTTCCGCATGACCACCGACGCCCCGAAGCCCGCCGAGGCCACGCAGCCCGCCGAGGCCACGCCCAGCGAGCAGGCCATCCTCGCCGGACTGGGCGCGCCCATCGAGCACGCCGAGGGCGCCCCGATCCCGGGGACGGAGCCCAGCGGGCCGATCCGCCCGACGCACACGACGGGCGCGCAGTAGGCGCGACGCCCGGCAGGCACCGGGGACGGGCCTTCGACCGCTCGACGGTCGGGGGCCCGTTGTCATCGGCGCCCCCGGGGCCTGTTAAAGGAACGCAAAGAAACCTTCGCTCCGCCCCTCGAGAGAACGGTATCCGGACAGTCGCGCCCCTTCCTGTCCGCTCACCGCGCCTCAGCCATCCGCGCCCGTCACGGGCGTTCACGAGGGCGGCTCGCGGTACGCGTGTGACGTAGGGGACTTGTCGGCGCACCGCCCGTACGACCGAATGTCGCTCTTGAACGTTCACATGGACGATCCGATACTCCGAGAATTGACATGGACGCGACTAGCGGCTCCCGGTCGGCCCCGGGTGGCGCATCGGCCGTCACGGCCCTGTCATCACGTCACATCCACCCTCCGTGCCCGGACATCGGACTCGTCGGGCACCCCCCACGGGAGGCCACGTGAAACGTCCTCGCATATCCGCACGCCGTTCCGCCATGGCCGGCACGGCAGCCGCCGTCCTCGCGACCGCCGCACTCGCCCTGCCGGCCGCCCACGCCACGTCGGCGCCGTCGGCCGACACCCTCTCCGCCGAGCAGGCGTCCGGCCTCGCCCAGCGGATCGCCGCCGAGCTCCCCGCGAGCACGGCCGGCTCGTACTACGACGCCGCCACCCACCGGCTCGTCGTCGACGTGCTCGACGCGACGACGGCGGCGAAGGTACGGGCCACGGGCGCCGAGGCCAAGCAGGTCCGGCACTCGGCGGCCGAACTCGACTCTGCCAGAGGCATCCTGAAGGACCGGGCGTCCATCCCGGGTACCGCCTGGTCGGTCGACCCGAAGACCAACAAGGTCGTCGTCACCGCCGACAGCACGGTGCGCGGGGCGCGGCTGAGCCGGCTCGACAAGGTCGTCGCGAGCCTGGGCGACAAGGCCACGCTCAGAAGGACGGCCGGCACCTTCCGGCCGCTCATCGCCGGTGGCGACGCCATCTGGGGCAGCGGGGTGCGCTGTTCGCTCGGCTTCAACGTCACCAAGGACGGGCAGCCGTACTTCCTGACGGCCGGACACTGCGGCAACGCCTCGGCCGACTGGTCCGACTCGCAGGGCGGCGCCCAGGCCGGCACGACGGAGAGCTCGACCTTCCCCGGCCACGACTACGCCCTGGTGCGCTACACCGGCTCCTCCGACCACACCAGCGCGGTAGACCTCTACAACGGCGGCCGGCAGAACATCAGCCGGGCCGCCGAGGCGACCGTCGGCGAGCAGGTGCAGCGCAGCGGCAGCACCAGCGGCCTGCACGACGGCCAGGTCACCGGCCTCAACGCGACCGTCAACTACCAGGAGGGCCAGGTCGACGGCCTGATCGACACCAGCGTGTGCGCCGAGCCGGGCGACAGCGGCGGCGCCCTCTTCGACAACGACGCGGCACTGGGCCTCACCTCGGGCGGCAGCGGGGACTGCTCCTCCGGCGGCGAGACCTTCTTCCAGCCGGTTCCCGCGGCCCTGCAGGCCTTCGGGGCGCAGCTGCCCTGATCCTCCACCGCGCAGCTGCACCGCTCACACCGGCACACGGCCCCCGTGCGCGCCTTCCGGCGGCGGGGGCCGTCTCCCGTGGTCCGCGGGGGTCAGTTGACGCGGCCGTACCAGACGCTGCCGCTCCAGATCTTCTCCAGGCGGACGGACGCGCCGGGCTTGGGCGAGTGCCAGATCTTGTTGTCCCCGGCGTAGATGCCCACGTGGTAGACGTTGCTGCCGGAGTGGAAGAAGACGAGGTCGCCGGTCTGGCGGGAGCCGGCGGAGAGGTGCCGGGTCTTGTTGTACTGGTCCTGCGCGGTGCGCGGCAGGTTCTTGCCGACCTTCTTGAACGAGTAGAGCGTCAGGCCCGAGCAGTCGAAGCGGTTGGGGCCCGCGGCGCCGTACTGGTAGGGCGAGCCCTTCTTGGAAGCGGCGACCTTCAGCGCGGCCTGACCCGGGGTCGCCGCCTGGGCGTCGGCCGCCACTCCGGGCAGCAGCATCGAGGCGGTGACGGTGGCGGCGGTGAGGACGGTCGCGGCGCCGGCCCGGGAAACCAGCGTGGATATGCCGGGGAACGCAGACATGTCAAACCCTTCGTCATCCGCCTGCGAAAGATGACCTGTCGGGTTCGGGCTGTCGAAGTTGCCCGGCCACATCCGTGGCTTCACCCCAAGGACCACCGCCATCGTGGTCCGCCGTACCTGGGTCTCCCGCTCCTGCCGATCCAGTCGGTCTGCTCCGCACCCGGAACGGCGGCAGGACTCGGCGTCCGCCCGGGGTGCCCGTCTCGGTGACGGGATCTTGTGTTCGAGTGACGATCCTGCATCACGAAGTCCCGGAAACCGGAGCCAGAACGGCTTTCTGTGAACTTCTTCACTTCACGGCATTCGTGGAACCGGGGTGCTTTTCCGGCGCACGGAAATCAGGCAACTCCTTTTCGTTCTTGGGAGTTGAGGTAATCCGGCGACTGAAATCCGGTCACCCGGATCCGTTCCGCTGCCGGTACGCGCGGGAGGGCGGACGTCTTTGCGTCAGAAACACGCGACCGCGGGGAGCGCACGGTTCGCCGTGACAGCGCGAGGGTAGCCCTACGGCATGCTCACCCTAGGGATCGAGGAGGAGTATCTTCTGCTCGACCCGGCCACCGCACTGCCCGTTGCCAAGGCGGAGCAGGTCTGCGCCGCGGTGGACCTGGAGCCGGTCGTGCACGAGCGGGAGATTCAGGCGGAGTTGTTGCAGGCCCAGGTGGAAGTGGCCACTCCGGTCTGCGCGGACCTCGCGGAGGCGAGCGGGCATCTGCTGCGGCTGCGCCACGCGGTGAGCTCCGCCGCCAAGCGGAACGGCTGCCGGATCGCGGCGTCCGGCACGTCACCCCGCGCGGGCCTGGTGCCCGTACCCGTCACCCGGCATCCGCGCTATCTGGCGATGCGCAGCCGGGCTGCCCAACTGGTCGACGAGCAACTGGTCAACGGGATGCATGTGCATATCGCCATCCCCGACCGGGAGATGGGCGTCGCCGTCCTCAACCGCGTCCGCCCCTGGCTGCCCGTGCTGGTGGCCATGGCGGCCAACTCACCGATGTGGCACGGCCACGACACCGGCTTCGCCAGCTGGCGCACCGTGGTCTACAGCCGCTGGCCCGTCAGCGGCCCGCCTCCGCACTTCACCGATCTCGCCGACTACGAGGAGCGTATCCAGGCGCTCTTCGTCGCCGGGGCGATCAGCGACCGGGGGCAGCTGTACTGGCAGGCCAGGCTGTCCGACCGCTATCCCACGATCGAGGTGCGCTGTCTGGACGTCCAGCTGCGCGCCGACGACGCCGTGATGTTCGCCGGGATAGTGCGCGGCATGGTGGCGACCGCCATCCGCGACGAGAAGAGCGGCCGCCGGGCGGCGTACTGCCCGCCGGAGCTGCTCGGCGCCGCGAACTGGCACGCCGCCCGGCACGGCCTGGAAGGCGTGCTCGTCGACCCCGAGGGCAAGCGCCGCGGTGCCGAGGACGTCGTGCAGACCCTGCTCGGGCACATCGGGCAGGCGCTGGAGGAGGCCGGTGACCTCCAGCAGGTGAGCTCGCTGGTGCACCGCCTGCTGCGGCGGGGCACCCCGGCGGACCGGCAGCGCCGGGTGCTGGCGGCGGACGGCATCAAGGCCCTCACCGATCTCATCACCGAACCGTGACCGGCGGCCACGGCCTGCCGGGCCGAGCGCCGCCGCGTCAGTAGTGCGGGTCACCCTCGATGCGCCCGCCCAGCGCACGGGCCGTGGCGGGCAGCTGACGGACGCGGGTGGCCAGCAGCACGACGGCGAGGCCCAGATACACATAGGTCATGAGGAGCCGGGCGGACTCGCCCGGCAGGGCGAACTGCACCGCGAAGAGGACGAAGAGACCGGCTGCCTGGAGGCGCACGAACCGCAGGTCGAGCAGGACCACCACGGCGAGGACGGTCTGGGCCGCGGTCAGGGCGACCTCGTCGACCTGGCGGGTCACCAGCGGCAGGGCCGCTCCCCCGCCGCCCAGCGCGTGGGCCAGCGGCAGGCAACCGACCAGCAGCGTCCACTGGTTGACCTTGCTGGACAGCAGCGCGCCGAGTCCGTCGCTCGCCCGCAGCCGCCACGCGAAGACCACGGCGACGATGAGCTCCGGGGCCTCCGAGGCCAGCGGGGCGAGCCACTGGACCAGGACGAAACGGTCGATGCCGAGCGAGGCTCCCGCCTCCACCAGGCCGTTGGCGAAGGGTTCCGCACAGGCGAAGACCACGGCCGCGGCGGCGGCGAACAGCGTCGCGGTGGTGGCGCGGCGCGCGCCCGGGGCCAGCGTGGCGAGCCGTGCGGGGACCCCGACGAGCTCCTCCATCTCCCCCGAGCCGCACTTGCCGATCCGGTAGAGGTAGTAGCCGTACCAGGGGACGATCACCGCCGGGACGTACCAGCCGATCTCCCGGGTCAGCGGCATCACGAAGGCGAACACGGCGGCCACCGCGAGGAACGCGACGTCGATGCGGCGGTGCGGCTCCAGCACGATCCCGGCGTCCGGCAGGGACCTGCGGCGCAGCGCGAGCGCCGAGGCGAGCGCGACCAGCGGCCAGCCGACCCCCACGAGCAGCCGGTTGGCGCCGGTCATGTTGGCCGCGGCGTAGGCGGCGTACGAGGGGTCGGAGCCGGCCGCGTAGGCGAAGTAGAGGTCGACGGCGTATTCGGGCAGCACCGCGATGAAGGCCAGCAGGGCGAGCGCGAGCGCGCCGGCCATGTCGGCGCGGGCGGTCTCGGCCGCCCACATCAGCAGCAGCGCCGAGCACAGCACGCCCAGACCGAAGACGGCCACGGCCCAGCCGGGCGCGAGCTCGGCCCCGCTCAGACGCAACACGGCCGCGGGGACCGCGCCCGCGCAGGTGACACCGATCCGCGCGGCACTCGCCGCGCCGGAGGGAACCCCCCGGGTCTCGCGCATGACGGGCTCCTTCGCGTCGCGCCTGTACCCGCCGCTCTATCAGCAGACACGGGTGACACGGCGCGGACGGCCCGGCGCGGGGGCGGGCGACGCCCGTTCGGAGCAGGCGGGGGTGGCCCCGTGTACTGCGTCCCGATCCCCGGCAGCACTTCGTGGTCCCCGCGTACGTGGGGGTTGCCCCATCGAGGTGGAGGCGATCCCGCAGAGTTCGTACCGGGCCCCGGCGCAGTGAGTGTCAAAGCACTGGATGCGTGGCGCATTCAAGCAGCCGTCAGTTTTCTCCCAGATTTCTCCCAAGCCGCGCAGCCGTGAGGCGTGGTGCCGGCCGCCGATCGCGTGCCTTGACCACCGCTCTCCGCACAGGTCACGAGCGAGGCGGAAGGACGGCGCGGTGCGCCGATAACGCCGCTCGTGGAAGCTGTGGGCGGATGTTCCCGGCCCACTGCTGTCCCTGCCGGCCATCTCCTAAGCGCACGTCGCCCCCTGGAAGTCTCCAGGTCAGCGGCACCCCCGTGGCTGCTGACCCGTGGGTTGATCATGCATCAGGGATGCGATCATTTCTGCGGAGAGCTTTTTGCAGGAAAAAGTTACCCAACAAATCGGCTTCCCCTTGCGGCGCCGTTCGTGATATTGGGGGAGATTTCCGTTGGACAAGGAAGCCCTACAGGCATTGCTCCGCGAACGCCGGGGGCGGATCGCTCCGGAGGACCACGGGCTCGTCCGCCCGTCACGACAGGGCAGACGGGCCCCGGGACTGACTCAGAGTCAGATCGACCAGCTGCTGCACCGCACCCACGGCACGTTCAACCGGCTGGAGACGGGCGCGTACCCCCATCCGCCGGAGGACCTGCTGCGCGACGTCGCGCGGCTGCTCGCGTTCACCGAGCACGAGTGGACGTCCCTGTGGCTCTACGCCGTGCACCGCGACCCGCCCTACCCGCTGCACCAGCGCTCAGGCACGGAGGTGCCCCGGGCCTGGCAGGACGTCGTCGAGGGCCAGTCGCACATGGCCTACATCAACGACCAGTCCTGGCGGGTGCTCGCGCACAACGAGGCGTTCACCGAGATGTTCCCGCGCCGCGAGGTCCCGGAGAACACGATGCGGTGGATGACGCTCCACCCGGAGGCCCGCACGATCCTCACCGGCTGGCGGGAGCACTGGGTGCCGATGATCCTGCCGCAGATGCGCGCGGCCGTGGCGGCCCTGCCGCACGACGAGACGCTCGCCGAGCTGGAGGCGGACATCCTCGCCGACCCGGTGGTGGGGCCGCTCTACGAGGCGGGCGGCCGGGCGTACGTCCACCCCGACGGCGACGAACGGCCGTTGTCGCACCCGCTGCGGGGCCCCGGCTGGGTGTCGCTGTGCAGCGCGGAGCCTCTCGCGTCACCGCGTGCCCGGCTTATGGTGCTGGTCTTCCGTCCCGGTGAACGGAACGGACCGACCCGCCGGCCCATGCTGCACGCAGGCTGACCGCGCGGGGCGGCCCGCGCCGGGCACCGCCCCCGACCCAGGCCGGCCGCCGCCCCGACCCGTGGAGGTCCCGTGACATCGCACGTCTCGCTCCCCGCCATAGCCCTCCCCCGTCACCGCGTGACGACCGAGGAGATCTGTGACGACATCCGTGAGCACCATGCCGACCACCCGCGGCTGGATTCGGTCCTGCGCGTCGTCCGCGCCACCGGGGTCCGCACCCGGCGGTTCACCCAGCCGCTGGACTCCCCCACGGTCTCCGGCACCGCGTCGGTGGAGGAGCGCAACCGGGTGGCGTTCGCCGACTCCGCCGAACTGGCCACGCGGGCGGCACGGACCGCGCTCGCGGACACCGGCCTCGAGCCGTCGGACATCGACTGCATCGTCACCAGCCACTCCACCTCGTGGGCCGTGCCGGGTCTGGACATCCATCTCATCGGCGCGCTCGGGCTGCGCGCGGACGTGCGCCGGATCCCCATGACGTCGCTGGGCTGCGTGGGCGGGGCCCAGGCCCTCGTCCGCGCCACCGACCAGGTGCGGGCGCGCCCCGGGAGCCGGGTCCTGGTGGTCGTCGCGGAGACCATCAGCACGATCTACAACCACCGCAACACCGCCTTCGAATCGATGATCTACAAGGCGCTGTTCGGGGACGGCGCCGGTGCGTGTGTCGTCACCGACACCCCGCTCGGGCCCGGCCTGCACGTCGAGGACACCTGGGAGTACCTGCTGCCCGACAGCGGCAACCGCTACTGGGGGCGGCTGGACGGGGCCGGTCTGCACTTCGACTCCACCCGGGCGGCCGCCGAGGCCACGGCCGAGGTGATGCCCGCCGTGGGCGCCTGGCTGGAATCCGTGCAGGCGCCGCCCGCCGAACCGCAGTGGGCGGTCGTCCACCCCGGCGGGCCACGGGTCCTCGACGACACGGCGCGGGGGCTCGGCGTCGACACGAAGATGCTGCGGCACTCCTGGGACAGCCTGGCGGAGAACGGGAACCTGGGCGGTGTCGCCGTGCTCGACGTCCTCGCCCGCACACACGAGGACCCGCCGTGCGACGGGGAGCGGGGGTTGCTGCTGGCGTTCGGGCCGGGGTTCCTGGCGGCGGCGTGCGGCGGGCGATGGCGGGGGTGACGGGTACGAGCCGTAACCAGCACACTCAGCCCGTCCGGCGCTTGAGGACACCGAGCGAAACACGGTCAGGAGTCTGGGGCGAAGCCCCCCACGCGGCGGAGCCGCACATCAGACGCAGCCGGGAAGGGGCGGGGTAGGGGAAAAGCCCCCGCCCCACCAGCATCAGTGCGCCGAATCCGCGCGGAATCCCTTCGGGACCAGCACCGCCGCCAGGACCACCGCCACCGCGACGATGCCCACGCACACCAGCGCGGTCGTGGCCAGCGCGTCGTTGAACGCCGAGCGCGCCGCCGCCCGCACGGCCCGGCCCACCGCGCTGCCGGTGCCGAACGCGCGGGCCACCTCGTCCGCGCCGCCCACCGACTCCCGCGCGGTCGCCAGGTCCGCGCCCCTCACCTCGGCCGGAAGGCCCGTCATCCGGGAGCGGAAGAGCGTGGTGTGGATGCTGCCGAGCAGGGCCACGCCGAAGCCGATGCCCAGTTCGTAGGCGCTCTCGGAGACCGCGCCCGCCTGGCCCGCGCGCTCGGGGCGCACGGCCGAGACCATCACCGCCGCGGAGGCGGTGATGGCCATGCCGTCGCCGATGCCGAAGGTGACCAGGGCGGCCGCCACCACGCCGTAGGCCGGCGGTCGCGGGGCCGCGGCCAGCAGGGCGAAGCCGCACAGCAGCGCGGCCAGACCCACCGTCAGCACGGTCCGCACCCCGATGCGGCGCAGCAGCCAGGGCGTCGCCAGCGACGAGGCGAGGAGGGCGAGCGCGACGGGCAGCGTCCGCAGCCCGGCCGCGAGGGCGTCGTAGCCGTGGACGTACTGCAGCCAGAGCGAGATCAGATAGAGGGCGGCACCGATCGCCATCATCGCCGTCAGCGTGGCGAGCGCGGCGGCCAGGAACGGGCGGCTCGCGAAGAGCCGGACGTCCAGCAGCGGGTCCGCGGCGACCAGTTGACGGCGTACGAACCAGGTGAGCGCCGCCAGGCCGACCAGCAGCGCGGCCAGGTCGGCGGGCCGGAAGCCGCCCGCGAGGTGCTTGATGCCCCAGGCGGTGGCGACGACGCCGGCCACGGACAGCACGGCGGACCACAGGTCGAGGGCGTGGTGCGAGGGGCTGCGGTATTCGGGGAGCAGCCGGACGGCCGCGACGACGGTGATCACCACGACGGGCACGTTCACCCAGAACGCCGCCGACCAGGAGAAGGCGTTCACCAGCACACCGCCGACCAGGGGGCCGATCGCGGCTCCCGCGCCCGCGACGGCGGCCCAGATCCCGATCGCCAGGGTGCGCTCGTGGGCGTCGGTGAAGATGGTGCGGATGAGGGAGAGCGTGGAGGGCATCACCATGGCCCCGCCGATGGCGAGCAGCACCCGGCCGGCGATCAGCTGAAGGACGCTCTCGGTGATCCCGGCGGTGGCGGCGAGCACCGAGGCCGCCCCGAAGACGGAGAACCCGGCGACGAAGAGCAGCTTCCGGCCCACCCGGTCGCCCACGGCACCGGCGGTGACGAGCAGTCCGCCCAGCACCAGGCCGTAGACGTCGATGATCCACAACTGTTGCAGGGCGTCCGGCCGCATCTCCTTGATGAGGGACGGCAGGGCCACGTTGAGGATCGTGGCGTCCATGGCCACCAGGAGCAGGCTGGCACACAGGACCGCGAGCATCGCCCAGCGGGCGGGGTCGGCCGCCTCCGGGCCGGGGGATGTGGCAGGGCCATGGTCCACGCGATGTCCCGTCCCTCCGGGGACCACCTGCCCCACCGGTGCGATGACGGGGCGGCGGGCGTGCGGTGTGTGCCGCCCCGCAACGGAACCTAACCCCTCGCCACACGGGCCGCATCCCGGGGCTTTTCCGTCGCTGTCGCCGGCGGTGGGTTCCGCCGGGCGGCCGGCTGGGCAGGGTGCTCTACGGAAAGGGAGGTGCCCGTGGGACGCATCGCCGAGTCCGCCTCCGGGCGGGACGCCGGGCCCGACGGTGACCGGGAGGAGGGACCCGGTGGCGGGCGCCCGGGGCGCACCGTGGCGGTCGTCGGTGGCGGGGTCGCCGGGACCAGCGTCGTCCTCCACCTGGTGCGTGCGCTCCTCGACTCCTCCGGTGGGGCCCGGCCAAGTCCCGTCGGCACCGTTCTCCTCATCGACCCCCAGCCCGCGGGGTGGGGGCTCGCCTTCGGGGACACCGACCCGCTGCTGTTGTGCAATACGGCGGTCGACATCAACTCCCTGCTCGCGGACCGGCCTTACGACTTCGTCACCCACCTCCGGCAGCACGGCTGGACGGGCGGCGAGAAGGACTGCGTCCCCCGCGCCCGGATGGCCGAGTACTGCCACGACCGCTACACCTGGGCCCGGGAGCGGGCGGCGGCCCTCGGCGTCGCCGTCCGGCAGGTGCGCGGCACGGCCGCGTCGGTCGAGCCACGGGGCGCGGAGGGGCCGCTGATCCGGCTGGCCGACGGGCGGGCGGTGCGGGCCGACGGCGTCGTCGTGTGCACCGGCGTCCACCGGCCCCGCACCCCCGACGGCTTCGCCGCCTTCACCGGCCACCCCCGCTATCTGGACAGCCCCTACCCTGCCGCCCGGATCCGCACGCTGCGCCCGGCCTCGCGGGTGCTGGTGACGGGCAGTCACCAGTCCGCGGTCGACGCCTCGTTGCTGCTGTGCCGGGACGGGCACCGCACCACAATGACCTCGCCGTCGGGTCTGCTGCCCGCCGTACGGGTGTCGCTGGCCGCGCCCGTACGGGACTTCCCGCCGCTGGACCGGATCGCCCGGCTCGACCCCGCCGACCCCCTGCTGGAGGAGCGGCTGGTCCGCTGCGTGGTGGAGGCCGTCCGGCTGCTCTGTCCGCTGCCGTTGCGCCGGCAGACCTCGCGGGCGGCCGACCCCGTGCGGCGGCTGCGGGAGGAGACGGCGCTGATGGAGGAGGGGGCCTGCGGGTGGGCCGGGGTGATGGTGCCCCTGATCGAGGCCGTGATCGCCCTCGCTCCGGCGCTGCCGCCCGCTCGGCGCGGGGCGCTGGCGGCGCGCTTCGGCTGGTTCACCGGGCGCTACGCCACCGCCGTGACGGCGGTCAACGCCCGCCGTCTGCTGGCCTGTTTCGACTCGGGTGCGCTGCGGATGGCACCGTCCTACCCGTCCGCCGTGGCCTTCGCCGAGGGTGCCTGGCGGGTGGAGGCGCCGGACGGCCGGGTGGAGCGGTTCGACTACGTCGTCAACGCCACCGGCTATCACCCGCCGGTGCTTCACTGGGACCGTGCGGGCTCGGCGCTGCACCTGGGTGATCCGCCCGCGCGGGGCACGGCAGTCGGCCACCTGGAGGGCGACCTGCGGGTGCGCCGCGCGGCCGGGGCGGCGCCGGAGCGGGTCTGGGTGGTGGGGGTGGGGGTGGGGACGCACGTCCGTATCCCGTTCGCCAATCACCTGCGCAATGTGGTGCGACAGGCACAACAGGTCGCCCGGGAGCTGGCCGGCGCGGAGGTGGCCGTCTGACGGGACGGGCGCGCTATTCCAGCAGGCCGCGCCGCATCGCCTCGGCGACGGCGGCGGCCCGGTCGGACACCCCGAGCTTCTCGTACAGCCGCTGGGTGTGGGTCTTGACGGTGCTCGCGCCCAGATAGAGCTCCGCCGCCACCTGGGGGATGCTCTTGCCTTCGGCGAAGCCGTGCAGCACCTGCCGTTCGCGCTCGGAGAGGAGGGTGGTGTCCCGGTCCGCCCGCAGCCGGATCTCGTCGACGAGCCCTCCGGCGAGGTCCTCCGAGACCACCTGCTTGCCGCTCGCGACCTTCAGGACGGCGTCGACGATCTCGGACCGCCTGGCGTCCTTGGCGAGATAGCCCGCGGCTCCCTCCTCCACGGCGCGGTAGACCACGGCGGCGTCCGTCGTGGCCGACAGCAGGATGGCGCGGGTCGGCACCCCGTCGCGGACGAGCGCGCGCACGACGGCGATGCCGTCCATGGTGGGGACGCGGTAGTCGATCAGGGCGACCTGGGGCTCCAGCTCCCGGATCACGCGGAGCGTCTCCGCGCCGTCCCCCGTCTCCGCCACCACCTCGATCCGGCCGCTCAGCCGCAGGCCGCGGGCGATGCCCTCGCGGTAGACGGGGTGGTCGTCTGCGACGACCACCGTCACCGGCGCACCGGCATCGGACTCCATACGACCGCCCTCCCGCACGCGTGCCGCCTCGCCCGGCGACTTCATCCCTCTCGCACCACAATAGGACGGTTTCGTCCGTGACGGCCGGGCGCTGCCCCGCCAACAGCCGGGCCGGGGCGTACCGGCACCTTCCTCACATCGGTCCGTCGCGCCCCGGGGGCGGGCCCGCAGGCAGTCTGACCTCGATCGTCGTGGCGCTGCCGGGGGCGCTGTCCACCGTGAACCGGCCGCCCGCGCTCTCGACGCGGACGTAGTGGCTGGCCAGTCCGATGTGCCCCTCCTTCAGCCGCCGGGCGACGATCCCGGGGTCGAAACCGACGCCGTCGTCGCGCACGGTCAGCACTGTCTCGTCGCCCTCCACGGCGAGCCGCACCCACACCGTGGCCGCCCGGGCGTGCTTGACGGCGTTGCTCAGCAGCTCGCGGGCGGCCGAGTAGAGCAGTGCCTCGTGGGCGACGCGGCCCGGCAGGTCCAGGTCGTAGTGGACGGTGAAGCCGCCGCGGCGGGCGAAGCGGCCGCCCGCGGCCTCCAGGGCGGCGGGCAGGCCCGCGGTGGCGAGGATCTGCGGATGCAGATCGAAGATGATCTCGCGCATCTCCTTGACGGTCCCCCGCACGCCCGCCTGGGCGCGGGCCAGGGCCTCGGCCCCTGGCTCCGCGTGCGCGGTCTCGGCCTCCTCCAGGTCGTGCAGGGCGGCGAGCAGCGTCTGCACGGCTCCGTCGTGCAGCGCGTCCGCGAGGTCCGAGCGCTCGCGGGTCTCGGCGGCGAGGGCGTCGTCGAGCAGCAGCTCGCGGGTGTCCAGCAGTTCGGAGACCCGCTGGGTGCGCCGCTGGAGAAGCACGCTGATGAGCGTGCACACGCCCGTGATCCACAGGACGTACGTCTCGTCCACGACGACGGCCCACGCCGCCGCGGAGCGCAGGGTGAGCAGCTGCCGCAGGGACATCAGGGCGTAGGCCGTCATGCCGGCGAGGCAGAGGGCGGCGGTCACGCGCGGCATCTGCCACAGGACGGTGGCCAGGGGCCAGATGAAGAAGGCGTAGCGCACCGGTGAGTCGGCGCCGCCGGAGAGCGCCGCCAGGGCGGTGATCAGCACCAGGTCGACGGCGAGGACGAGGACGGCGCCGCGTACGCCGGTGACGGGGCGGCGGTGGGCCTGTGCCAGGCGGAGGAACGACCAGGCGACGTACGCGGCGAGGAGTCCGTCGAACCAGGAGCGGTAGAAGAAGTCCGCCTCCGGGTGCTGCCCGGCCAGGAAGAGCGGGATGAGGAAGGGGACCCGGATCCAGGCGACGTAGCGGGACGACTGGGCGATCATCTCGCCGGTCTGCGCCTCGCGCCAGCGGGTGGTCATCGCGCTTCGTCCTCGGTCTCCGGTGGGCCCGGACGGCGTCCGGCCGCCGGTGCGTTCAGCAGTTCAGCAGTTCAGCGGAGCGGGGATGTCCCGCGAGGTGGGTCCGGTGTCGCGGCACAGCTGGTAGCCCTCGTCCCGGAGGTCGTCGATGATCCCCGGCACGGCGTCGGGGAAGTGCGTGAAGAGGTGCCCGAGGATCACTCCGCCGCGCTTGTCCGCGGCGGGTGCCTGGCGGACGCGCGCCCGGAGGGTGTCCGCGCCGGGAAAGCTCCCCGCGCTGTCGTCCCAGTCGAGCGTGTCCACGGTCCAGGTGCAGATGCGGTAGCCGAGTCCGGTGGCGATGCGGGTCTCCCGGTCACCGTAGTCGCCGAAGGGGGGCCGCAGCAGCGTGCTGTCCAGGCCGTCGCGGATCTCGGCGCGGGCGTCCGCCTCGGAGAGGTCCGGCAGGTGCCGGTGGGAGTAGGTGTGGTTGCCGACCCAGTGGCCCTGGTCGCGCAGCGTTTCGACGATGCGCGGGTTCTGGGAGGCGAATTCGTTGATGAGGAAGAACGCGGCCCGGATGCCCCGGCGCTCCAGATAGTCCCCCATCTCCACCGTGAGGTCGGGGTCGTCGTAGGCCCAGTCGTCGAACGACAGCAGCACCCTGCCGGAGGTGTTGCCGCAGCGCTGGTGCTCGTACGGAGCGGCCCGGTGCGGGCCGGCGGTGCCGGTGGCCGGGGTGAGGGCGAGCGCCAGGGCGGCCAGGGCCGCGATCAGCGCGGCACGCCTGCTCGTGCGACGACGGGACATCCAGGGGGCTCCTCTTCCGGCTGCGGTGAGGGTCCGATCATCCCGGTGGCCGGGCCGCGGAGCCAGCAGTGAGGAAGCGTGTCGGCCCGCGCGGCGTGGTGCCCCCGCGGGTGTGGACAATCGGAGGATGTCCAACACACGCACCACCGACCTCACCGCCGACTGTCCCTGCGGTCTCGGCAAGCCCTACGGCGAATGCTGCGGCGCCCTCCACCGGGGCGTCAGGACCGCGGCCACGGCCGAGGCGCTCATGAGGTCCCGCTACAGCGCGTTCGCCGTCCACGACGCCCCCTACCTGCTGCGGTCCTGGCACCCGAGCACGCGCCCGGAGAGCATCGATTTCGATCCGGAGCAGCGGTGGACCCGCCTGGAGATCCTCGGCACGACGGGCGGCACGGCGTTCCACAACGAGGGCACCGTGGAATTCCGCGCCCACTTCACCGTCCGGGGCCGCGCGGGCGACCAGCACGAGAACAGCGGCTTCGCGCGCGTGGACGGCGAGTGGGTCTACGTGGACGCGATCGGCTGACGGCAGCGGATCAGCACGGCCGGCGCCAGGCGTCCAGCGCCAGCTGCTTGCGCATCGAGCTCAGCCCCAGGCTCTTGGTCCGGTGGCAGAAGTCGCCCGGGTCCAGCTCGTACTCCACGTGGAAGACCGCCTTCCCGCTCTTCACGAACGGCGTCAGCGCGTCGCACTCCTCGTACTGCGCGCACTGCTCGTTCACGGCGAAGTCGAAGTCGGAGACCAGCCGCGGGATCTGTTCGAGGTCGTTCTTCAGTCCGACGGCCAGGCCGCGTTCGTGGGCCAGCTTGGCGAGCATGCGGTTGAAGGCAAGCTGGTCGGCGGCCGTGAGGGGGAAGCCGGTGTGGTTGCGGTAGCCCTCCGTCAGGTCCGGTTCGACCGCGTCGAAGCCCTTCTTCCTGCACATGTCGAAGCGGGCGGCCATGAGCGGGCGGAGGGTGTCGAGGCGGCGGATGTCCAGCCACTTCTCGCCCTTCCAGCCCTTGTTCCGGTCGCCGAGCAGGGGCTTGGGAAAGGCACTCTGGTCGGGGCGGAAGTCCTCCCACGCGCCGGCGTTGATGTAGCAGATCACCTTCCGGCCGCGCGCGTGGAGCCGGTCCACGACCGCCGCGGAGTTCTCGAATCCGTCGATGTCGTAGACGGGGACGTCCACGCTCGTGTCGACCTTCCCGTCGAGCTGCCACTGCCAGGGGGTGCCGGGGCGGGGCTGCCAGCGGCCGGACGGAGGGGCGGTGGAGTGGCCGGTCGGGCCCGCGTCGTCGTCGGGCTCCGCCTGCGGGGAGTCGTCGGCCGAGCAGCCCGCGAGGACGAGCAGCAGCACCACGCACAGCACGGCCCACCAGGTGCGTCTCATCGCCCCTCCCCCGCGGTCGCGGCCGTCCGGGGCACGTCCTGCCAGGGGTTGGGCCCCTCGCCCGGCACGGCGCAGTGCACCGCCGCGCCCCGCCGCTCGGCGGTGCGCGCCACCTCCTCGGCGTGCTCGGGAGGCACTCCGTGGACGAGGTGGCAGAAGCGCTCCGGCGGGTGATCGGCGGTCCAGACCGGGATCTCCGCCCGCCGGTACGCCTCCCGGTCGCCCTCGAAGGTGACGAGCAGGTCGGCGAGGTGGGCGTAGCCGGGGTCGGGGTGGGTGCCGGGGTTGAGCACGGCCGTGCGCGCGCCCAGTGCCCTGGCGAGCAGCACCAGCCGGCGGTAGCGGGGCAGCAGCGCGGGATGGGCCGCGGCCTGGTCGAGGAAGACCCCGTCGACCTCGTACCACCTGCGGTGGCGGCGGATGTCGGCGACGACCTCGCGGGCCGGGCGGTGGCCGTAGCCGGTGTCGGCGTAGCCGAACAGCGGGACGCCCGCGGCGCGCAGGCGTGCCGTCACCGCCGTGAAGGCCGGGTCGGGGCGGTGTCCCGGCCCGTCGGCGATGTTGAGGACGACTCCGCGCAGCGCGGGCGCGGCCGCCTCCAGCGCGGTCCACGCGCCGGGGTCGGCGGCGGGGTGGACGTACAGCGGGACGAGCAGTCGGCGTCGTGCCGTGGCCGTACGGTTCATGGGGCGGACTCCGGCGGTCGGGCGGTCCCGTTCCACAGATCGGTGAGGGACTCGGCCAAGGGGCGGCGCGGCAGCCAGTGCAACGCGCGCGCGGCGAGCGTGATGTCCGCCTGCTGCCAGGGTACGGCGGCGGAGCGGTGCGAGCCGTCGCCGTCCTCGTCGAGCCGGCCGCGGAAGCCCGCCGCCCGGATCAGTTCCCCGGCCAGCTCCCGTGCCGAACGGGCGGTCCCGCTGCCGATGTTGACGACGGGCGGCAGCGGGCCGGGGGTGGTGACGGCGCGGACGACGGCCTCGGCCACGTCGCGGGCGTCGACGAAGTCGCGGTGGGTGGAGAGGTCGCCGACCCTGACCCGCCCGTCGGGCCCGGCCCTGCGCAGCTCGGCGGCGAGGCGGCCGGGCAGCGAGGCGTCCGGTGCGCCGGGGCCGACGGGGTTGAACACCCGCAGGACGACGGCGTCGAGGCCGGATCCGGTGACCGCGAGGGTGCCCGCCAGCTTGGCGGCGCCGTAGAGCCCGGCCGGGCGGGTGGTGCCGGATTCGGCCAGCGGCGTACGGCCGTCGGTGGCGCCGTACTCGGCGGCGGAGCCGAGGTGGACCAGGCGTGCCCGGGGCGCCGCCTCGCGCAGGGCCTCGCAGAGGGCGGCGGGGCCGCGGGCGTTGGTGGCGGTTAGGGTCACGGGACTGCCGCCGACCGCGCCGGCGCAGTTGACGACGGCGTCGGGGGCGGCGGTCCGCAGGGCGGCGGCGAGCCGGTCCGGGTCCGCGGTGGCCAGGTCTACGGGCACCGCGGCACCCGGCCCGCGGCCGGCGTCGAGGACCTGCGCGCCCGGGAGGGCGCGCAGGCTGGTGGCGGCGTGCCGGCCCAGGAAGCCGGTGGCGCCCAGGACGAGAATGCGCATGCGAGCCGTTCACGCTCCCTTGATCAGCAGGTCGCGGTGGCCGGAGAACTCGCGGTTGGCCCGGTCGTAGTCGTCGGGGCGGCCGATGTCGAGCCAGTAGCCGTCGAAGTCGTAGGCGTGCGGCGGGGTCCCCTCCTCCAGCATGTCCAGCACCAACTCGTCGAAGCCGAGTGGCAGTCCGGGGGTGTAGCGGGCGAGGGCGGCGCGGGAGACGCCGTAGACGCCCATGGAGACGCGGTAGTCCATGCTCGGCTTCTCGGCGAAGCCGACGACGCGCCCGGCGTCGGTGGTGAGCACCCCGAAGTCGATGTTCACTTTGCGGGCGTAGGTGGCGATGGTCAGCGGCGCGCCGGAGGTGACATGGGTGCGGTGGACGTCGCCGAAGTCGAGGTCGGTGAGGATGTCGCCGTTCATGGCGAGGAAGTGTTCGGGCAGCCGGTCGAGCATGGTGAGCAAGGGGCCCATGGTGCCGAGGGGGCTCTCCTCGGTGGTGTAGTCGACTCTCATGCCCCATTGGGAGCCGTCGCCGACGTAGGCGCGGATGATGTGGCCGAGGTGGCCGATCGCGAGGGTGCAGCTGGTGAAGCCCGCGCCGGCGAGCTGACGCATCACGATCTCCAGGATCGCGTGTTCCTCGCCGATGGGCACCAGCGGCTTGGGGAGCGCCGTGGTGTACGGGCGCAGCCGGACGCCTTTGCCTCCGGCAAGTATGACTGCGTGCATGGTTGCCGTCCTTTCTGCGTGGGTGACGTCGGGGATGGGCGGCCGGGTCAGACGTTGTAGATGCCGGCCTTGTAGCGGGCGAGGTTCCGCGGGTCGCGGAAGAAGTCGACGGTCGCGGCCAGGCCCGCTTCGAGCGTGTGGGCGGGGGCCCAGCCGGTGGCGCCGCGCAGCCTGGTCGCGTCGCAGACGAGCCGCATGACCTCGGAGTTCTCCGGCCGGATGCGCTCGGGGTCGGGGCGTACGTCCAGGTCGGTGTCCATGAGCTTGCCGATCAGGGACACCAGGTCACCGATGGAGATCTCCTCGCCGGTACCGGAGTTGAAGGTGCGGCCGACGACGTCGGCGGCGGGCGCGGTGCCGACGGCGAGGAAGGCGGCGACGGTGTCCTTGACGTAGCTGAAGTCGCGGGTGGGGCGGAGGTCGCCGAGGGTGATGACGCGCTGTCCCGCGGCGACCTGGCCGATGACGGTGGGGATGACGGCGCGCATGGACTGCCGCGGCCCGAAGGTGTTGAACGGCCGCAGCGTGACCACGGGCACGCCGAAGCTGGCGTGGTAACTGTCGGCGAGCCGGTCGCCGCCCGCCTTCGAGGCGGCGTACGGGGACTGGGTGTTGATGGGGTGGTCCTCGCTGATGGGCACGGTCTGCGCGGTGCCGTAGGTCTCGCTGGTGGAGGTGTGGACGAGGCGCGGGATGCCCAGGTGGCGTACGGCTTCGAGCACGTTGAGGGTGCCGGTGACGTTGGTCTCCACATAGCTGTGCGGGGCGCGGTAGGAGTACGGGATCGCGATCAGGGCGGCGAGGTGGTAGACGGCCTCGGTGCCGGTGACCAGGCCGGTGACGGAGCCGGGGTCGCGGACGTCGCCGAGGACGACGTCGACCTGCCGCATCACTTCGTCGGGCAGCGTCTCCAGCCAGCCGTAGGAGGAGAAGGAGTTGTACTGCACCATGGCGCGGACCCGGTGGCCTGAGGCGACGAGTGCCTCGACGAGGTGCGAGCCGATGAAGCCTTCCGCGCCGGTGACGGCGACGGGTGCGGAGGGGGATGCGGGCATGAGAGATCTCCCTTGTGACGGGTGTGACGGGCTGTGCGTATGACCGGCCCGTGGTGGCGCCGTGCGGTGCTGGAGGTACGCGGTGCGTCAGCGGTGCGTGGTGAGGCGTCCGAGCCGTTGGGCTGCGACGGCCAGCAGGGCGGTGGCCACCGCCGTACAGATGACGAGTTGGACCGTGGCGGGCGCCTGGGCCCGCAGGGCGAGCGCGGCCGATTCGGCGCCGGCCGCGCCCAGGCACAGCAGCGCCGGGACCCAGGCGACGCCGAACGCCTGGAGCAGCAGCCCGGCCCACAGGACGGCGCCCAGCGCGAGCAGGCCGGCCAGCCGTACGGCGGTGACCGGCGGGCCGTCCGGCCAGAGCGCGCTGGTGGCCAGGGCGAGGACCGCGAGGACGGCGAGGTAGACGCTCGCGCAGTAGGCGAGCACGCGGACCCCGCCGATCAGCAGTCCCCGGGGCGTGGTGGCACGGGTGAGCGCGGCGAGCGCCATGCTCCGGCAGCGGTAGAGCAGCCATTCGGCGGCTCCCATGCTGAGGGTGAGCGCGATGACGGCGGCGCCGGCCGTGCGGGCGCCGGGGCTGTGGCGCAGGACGTCACCGAGTGCGGCGAGGGTGGTGAGCACACCGCAGCCCAGGCCGAACAGCCCGTACGGCAGCGAGGCCAGCGGTGACAGTGGTGGCGGCGGGACGTGCGGGGTGCCGGTGTCGCGGGTGCGGAGGATCTCGTACACCGCGGCGCCGGTCACCCCGGCGAGTGTGGCGAGGAGCAGGGCGATCCGCGCGGCGGCGGGCAGGGGGACCGCCAGGAGCAGGGCTCCCCCGGCCGCGGTGGGCAGCAGGGTGAGCAGGAGGAGCCGTTCCCGGCCGAGGACGAGCAGGACGGTGGCCGCCGCGAGATACCCGGCCTGGCCCACGGCGAAGGTGGTGACGCCGGTGCTCCGGGGTGCCACCAGGGCCGCCGCGGTGGCGAGGAGGGCGCCGAGCGGCGCCCCCCACCGCAGGCAGCGCCCCGCGGCGGGGCGGCCCACGGCGAGGCGGAGGTAGGCGCGGTGGGCGAAGCCCTGGTTCCAGGCCCAGGCCACGAGCGCCGAGACGACGAGTCCGGCGGTGCCCTGGGGCAGTCCGTAGCCGTCCCGGGCACCGGTCATCAGCGGTGCGCCGAGGGCGTAGCCGAAGCCGGGAAGGGTGAACACCAGGGCCCTGAGCAGGAATTGGGCCGGGCGCGCCCGCCAGGGGTCGGGGCGGGGGCCGGGCTCGGGGTGGCTGCGGGGAACGCGGGCGTACAGCTCCGCCGCGAGCTCGAAGGCGTCCGCCCGGCCGTAGCGTTCGGTGATCTGCTCTCCCGTCAGCCCGTCGGCCTCCAGGACCGCCGCGATCTCGTCGGGGTGCACGGCCACCGCGCACACCTCGGCGAGCTCCTCGGCGAGTTCGTCGACCGGATCGGCGGCCCACCGCGGCCGGGGTCTGGCGCGGCCTGCTGCCGCGGTGCCCGCGAGGTCGTGGGCGGGTTCGGGTTCGTCGGGCACCAGGCGGAGTAACCCGCTCATCCGGCGTCACCTGCCGCCATGGCCATGACCGGGATGGAGGGGGCTTCCTCGGGAGCGGGCAGCGTCTCGCGCCAGGGGCGCTCGACGGGCGGGCGGCCGAGGCCGGCGAGGTCGCGGTAGATGTCGCGGAAGGCGCTGATCGTCTGGCGGAGGGTGAACTGTTCGATGACACGGAGCCGGGCGGACTCCCCCATGCGGGCGCGCAGTTCGTCGTCCCGCAGCAGCTTCAGGGCCGCCTTCGCCATGCTCCCGGGGTCGCGGGGCGGGACGACGAGCCCGGTGTCGCCGACCGCTTCGCGGACCCCGCCCACATCGGTCGAGACGGTGGCCCGGCCGCAGGACATGGCCTCGATGAGGGTGAAGGGGAAGCCTTCGCTGATGCTGGAGAGCATCACCACGTTGCCCGCGGCGTAGGCGTCGCGGATGTCCTCGACCCGGCCCTCGAAGACCACCGCCTCGCCGACGCCGAGTTCGGCGGCGAGCTTCTCGCAGGAGGTGCGGTAGCCCTCGCCACCGCGCGGGGTGCCGCCGAAGAGGCGCAGCCGCGCCTCGGGGATCTCGGCCCGGACGAGGGCGAACGCGCGGATGAGGGTCTCCAGGCCCTTGATCGGGTCGACGCGCCCGGCCCAGCTGAGGGTCGGGGCCCCCGGCTCCGGTCCGGCGGGCGGGAACGCCGCCGGGTCGACGCCGTTGTAGACGGTGCGGATCCGGGCGGGCGGGGTGCCGCCGTGCTCCTCCCAGCGCCGGTTGTAGCGGTTGCCCGGGGTGACCAGCGCGGCGCGGCGGTAGCTCTCGGTCGCGAGCAGCCGGAAGAGGCCCAGCATCAGGGCCTTGACCGGCCAGGTGTACGGCTCCGCGCGGAAGCCGAGGTAGCGCTCGCGCAGATAGATGCCGTGTTCGGTGAGGAGGAAGGGGGTGCCGTGCCGGTGGTGGGCGACCAGGCCGGGCAGGGCGGCGAGGCCGCCGCTCACCGCGTGGGTGACGCCGCCCGGGGGCGGGTCGGCGGCGAGCGGGCGGAGCGCGTGTTCCAGCAGGTCGGTGGCGGTCAGCGCGTCGTGGAGCGTGGGGCGCGCGGCGGCCGTGGCGAGCCCGGCCCGGTTCCAGACGCCGACGAGGGCGCGGGCGGCGGCCTCACTCCGCAGGGCCGGGGCGAGGGTGCCGGCCGCCGCGTGGTCGGCCAGCCGGTAGAAGGCGCGCGGGAAGTGGTGCTCCTGCGCGGGGTCGAGGAGGGCCAGCAGGAACTGTTCGTAGCAGGTGAGGAAGGAGCGCAGGGCCCGGCCGCGCGGGGCGCGGCCGGCCGGGGCCGGGCCCCAGAGCGGATGGGTCTCGACGCCGCGGACGTGGGGCGGGAGTTCCCAGGCGAGGGCCTCCCGGCCGGTGCCCGTCACCGCGATGACCCGGAAGTCGACGTCGGGCATGCCCTGTACCAGCTGGTCGCACCACACACTCACTCCGCCGTGGCTGTGCGGGTAGGTCCCCTCGGTGAGCAGGGTCACCGAGGGGGTGTCGAATGCCCTTTCGGCAAGCGGTCCGTGCATGAAATTCGGTTCTCCAGAAGTGGCGCGGCCTGGGTGACGGGGTGCGCTCAGCGGCGGGCGCCCGGCCCCGGCCCGTACGGCACGGGACGGGCGACGCCCTGCGGGATCGACAGGCGGGCCGCCGGGTCCTGCACCCGCGCGGCGTGGGCCGTGCCCGGCACGGCGTGGGCCGTGCCCGGCACGGCGGCGGGTGTCGCGTGTGCCGCGGCGGCGGGCAGGGTGAAGGTGAGCTGGGCCTGCCCGGCGGCGGGCGTGGCCCAGCCGGAGCGCGCCCCGGCGTAGGCGGTGCCGAAGGGGCTGGTGGTCGCGCCCTTGAGCTGCACGGTGCCCTCGGGGAAGGTCGCGGTGGTCTCCACGCCCGCCGGGGCGCCGACGGTGACCGCGGAGCCGATGCGGTAGGCCGTGACGCCGGAGGCGACGGCGGACTTCCAGGCGGACCGCTTGCTCAGTTCCGTACCGATGTCCCGCATGCGGAGGTTGACGATCGGGGTGCTGTCCGCGTAGAGGCCCGCGTAGTCGGCGAGGGTCTTCTCCAGGACCGTGTAGCCGATGCGCTCCTCGGAGAGGTTGGACTGGTGCATGAAGTGCGGCCGCGGGTCGTTGGCGAGCACGTGGCCCAGCGCGATCCGGCTCTCCAGGGGCACGATGTAGGACCCGAAGCCCGACTTCACGTCCAGCGGGCTCGCCAGGCAGGTCGTCACCTTGGAGTTCTCGCAGGTGCCGCTGCCGCCGTCGGCCTTCTTGGTGTAGAGCCAGTTGTACTCGTCGGTCTCCTCGGCGGCGGTGCCGGCGTTGTAGAAGACGTTCATCGGGTAGCGGGGAACGGTGAGCGCGGTGCCGACCGGGCGCTGCTGCCGTTCCCGCGAGGTGTCGCTGCCGATCCAGCGGACGCCGTTCGCGGCCAGCACGGGCGCGAGGTTGGGGTTGTCCTGGGTCTGCTGCGGGAGCATCTTGAGGCCGGAGTGCTCACCGGTCACCAGCTCGTCCCGGTCGAGGGTGAAGCCTTGCCGGGCACCCCAGTTGAGGTTGTCGTTGATCTGCCCGTTGATGGTGGCCGCGCTCACCCACCTGGTGTTGCCGAGGAGGTCGGTGGCGCACTTCCAGGGCACGACGGTGGTGTTCTGCTCACACCCAAGGAACGCGTGCGTGTAGGTGTGGTCGACCCAGCGGAAGGACTTCTGGTCCGCGACGAGCTGGTTCAGCAGCGGGTCGGGCGCGCCGCCGTGGTCCGCCTTGTACTCCTCGCTGCCGACGCCGTTGTAGAGCAGGTCGAGGGGCAGGTTGTGGCTCTGCGACCACTGCTTGGCGTACTGCGCGTCGGCGGCGGTCATCCGCAGCGCGGGGTGGTCGGGGGTGGGGTTGCCGGGGCAGTCGACATCGCCGGGGGTGCACTTGAGCTTGGGGTCCCAGCGGTCGTCGGAGGCGAAGACGTCGTCGACGTGCACGGCGAAGTAATTGCGGGAGGCACCGAGGTGGACGCCCTGCGTCAGCCACTCCACCATGCCCCGGGAGACCAGCCGGAACTGCTGTTGGTACTGGTTGTAGACGAAGGTGACGACCAGTTCGCTGCGGCCGTCGTGGGTGTACTGGCCGATCAGCGAACCACGCCCGGTGCCGCCGGGTATGGGCGCGTCGAGGTAGCTGGTGAACGTGGCGCCGTCCGCCTGCTTGTCCAGCGGGGTCGAGAGATAGCCCCAGCTCTCGTTGACACCGGGGTCGTTGTTTTCGAAGGGAACGTTTTTCCTGAGATATCCGAACGGCCCGGCGGCCCCGCTCGCGGTCACCTGAGCGGATGCCCCGTCGAGGGTGCCGCTGTAGCCGGAGTCCTGCGGGGTGTTGAGCCCCACGGCCGGGCGGGCATAGGTATAGGCGTCCACCTGGCGTATGCCGAAGCGCTTCTCGTACGACGCCAGCGCCGTCATCTCCGGCGAATTGGCCCCGAAGGGACTGTCGTTGGGCAGCACGACGCCCTGGAACTTGGCCCGGGGTCTGCCGTCGACGGTGTCGCTGAGGAACGCGTCGTCGATCCGGGGCCGCCCGGCGTCGCCGAGCGCGACGCTCGTGTACGGCGTGCCCGCGTCGTCGAGTTCGGCGCGTATCGCCTCGGTGGCGGGGCCGCCGTCGTCGACGACGAGCACCCGCAGATCGATCCTCGGAGTGGTGTCTGCTGCCTGCGCCCCCGCCACGGGGACGGCCACGGCCAGCAAGGCGCCCGCAGCCCAGGCTGCGGCAAGACGGGTCGGACGACCCATGGTTTTCTCCCCCCAGAACGGCCCCGCGCACCCGGTGCGCGGCCGTCCGGTACGACGTGTGCGCGCAGGGCCGGACACGGCACCACGGCACATCGAATAAGTCCCCGAATACGGCCCCTTCGCGGTCGCGCCTCCCCACCCGACCGCCCGCTGCTCCTGCGTCCGGCGCGGACGCCGTGTCCGCCGCCGGTGCCGTACGGCCGGAGCCGGTGCCGTACGACGGTGTCCACGGGCCCCCGGGCACGGCGGCGCCCGGCCGTCGGGAGACACCGATGCCTCTCGACCGCCCAGCCATATAGTGCGCCATGGCCGAACGTCCCGCTGGCGCACTGCCGAGTAGCCCGGGAGCATGTGCCCGGCGTCTGTCCGGAATTGAACGCACGTCCGCGGGGACCTCCGCCGGCGGGCGGACCGCCGGGCCGGGCGGCCATCTCCGGGGTGACCTGTGCCGACTTCGGTGCGCACCGCCGTATCGCGCACCGTCTTCGCGCGGTGCCACAGAGGTCCCCCGGGGAATGAAGCGCCCGGAGATCGGCCTGATGACTCCTGTCCGGATTGCCCGTTGCACCCGTCGATTGCCGGATACATCACCCGCTCACCGCTCGCCGCCGGCGTGCTTCACAAGATCGATTACAGGCCGGAGAGGCAACCGGAAGCCGCCCTCCCCCCTCTAAGTAAGGTTGCCCTCAAATCCATGGGGGAAGGATCAACTCCACTCGATCCGCCGCTGGTTGAAGGATGACCGACAGATGACGGAACCCCGGCCTCCGAGTGTCTGCCGACAGCAGATCAGCTCAGGGCTGACGACGCTTCCGCGAACGCCGTCGAGCAGGCAGGGTTTCCCCCATGAGGCTATTGATCCTGGGCGGAACGGAATTCGTGGGCCACGCCGTCACCGAGGCGGCCCTGGCCCGCGGCTGGGAGGTGACCGTCCTCCACCGCGGACGGCACGCGGCACCGGCGGGCGTGACCGTACTGCACGACGACCGTACGACACCCGGCGGACCGGCGGCCTTGGCCACGGGCGAGTGGGACGCCGTCGTCGACACCTGGTCGGCGGCGCCGACGGCCGTGCGCGACGCGGCGCGGACCCTGGCCGGCCGGGTCGGGCGGTACGCCTACATCTCGACCGGCTCCGTCTACACCTACCCCTCGCCGGACGGGCACGACGAGAGCCACCCCGTGGTCGACGGCTCACCGGACGCCGACGCGGTGGACTACGCGCGGGACAAGCGCGGCGGAGAGCTCGCGGTGACGGCGGCCTTCGGCGACGACGCGTCGCTGCTGGTGCGCGCCGGGCTGATACTCGGCCCCCGTGAGAACCTCGGCCGGCTGCCGTGGTGGCTGAACCGGATCGCCCGCGGCGGTCCGGTCCTGGCGCCGGGGCCGCGCGACCTTCCGTTGCAGTTCATCGACGTGCGCGACCTCGCCACATGGACCCTGGACGCCGTCGCGGGCGGGCTCCGCGGCCCGTACAACCTGATCGCCCCGCCCGGACACACCACGACGGGTGCCCTGCTGGAGGCGTGCGTGCGCGCCACGGGCTCGGACGCCGAGCTGCGCTGGACCGACCCCGAGGCGATCCTCGCGGCGGGCGTCCAGCCGTGGACGGACCTTCCGGTGTGGGTGCCGCGCGGCGAGCTGCACGACACAATGCACCGGGGGTCGGTGGCGAAGGCCCTGGCCGCGGGGCTGCGGTGCCGGCCCGCGGAGGAGACGGTGGCGGACACCTGGGCGTGGCTGCGGACGCTGGGCGGCGTGGCACCGCAGCGCGCGGACCGCCCGGCACCCGGGCTGGACCCGGAGCTGGAGGCGAAGATCCTGGGCGGTGGTGGCTGACCCCGCCCGTTGCCGGGCGGGCCCGGCCCGCCCGGCGCCGGAATCGCCGGGCATTCATCACCGACATAAGATGACATCGGCCGTCACACAGCCAACCCATACCGGTCGTATCCCGTCTCTCCTGGAGAACTTCCCTCCGCGAGGAGTGACCACCGTGGGCCTCACGTCCCAGACGTTCCTCATCGTCCTCGTGCTCATCGCCCTCGCGGTGAGCGCGCTCGTGCTCTGGCTGTGGCCGCGCGCGGCACACAAGGGGATCCTTGCCCTGGCCGCCCGCATCGGGCTGCTGGCCGTCACCCAGGTCAGCATCCTGGCGGTGCTCCTCGTCGCCGCGAACAACACCTTCGGCTTCTACTCCACTTGGAACGAGCTCCTCGGCCGCGCCTCCAGCCGCCAGTCCCTCCAGCCGGGCGCGGAAGGCGGCGAGCGGGTGCCCGCCCTCACCGTCAAGGGCCAGGAGTCCGTGGGGCTGAAGGGCGCCCGGGACAAGGCGGGCCAGGTGGACCGCGTCGAGATCCGCGGCCCGGTCAGCGGGCTGAGCATGGACGGCTACGCCTATCTGCCGCCGCAGTATTTCCAGAAGGAGCACGCGAGCGAGAGATTCCCCGTGGTCGTGGCGATCACGGGCCAGCCGGGGGTCTCCAAGAACCTCATCACCCAGCTCAAGATCCCGCAGGCGGCCTCCTCCGCCATCATGGCGAAGCAGATCCGGCCCACCATCTATCTCCTGGTCCGCCCCTCGGTCGTCGCCGACCGCGACACCAACTGCACGGACGTGCCGGGCGGTCCCCAGGCGCTGGCCTTCTTCAACCAGGACCTCCCGCTGGCGGTCTCCGAGCAGTACCGCGCGTCGGACGCCGTGGGCTCCTGGGGCGCGGTGGGCAATTCCACCGGCGGTTACTGCGCGCTGAAGCTCGCCATGACCAACCCCGCGCGGTACGGGGCGGGAGCGGGGCTGTCCGCGGACTACTTCGCCCGGCAGGACGGCAAGACCGGCGACCTCTACGCCGGCAGCAAGGCCTACAGGAACGAGAACGACCTGACCTGGCGCCTCGTACACATGCCCCCGCCGCCCGTCTCCCTGCTGGTGTCGACCAGCAAGACCGGCGAGGAGAACTACGAGCCGACCCAGAAGTTCGCGGCCGCGGCCAAGCCCCCGACCCGCGTCACCAAACTCGTCCGCGACGAGGGCGGACACAACTTCCAGACGTGGCGCGAGGAGTACCCGCTCGTGCTGCGCTGGCTGGACAAGGAGCTCGCCGCCAGGAAGTAGCCCCCGGGCGGGATCAGGAAAAATCACCCGAACGCAGGAATGCGCGCAAAGTAATGGCAATCTTACGCTGAGTCCATGCCTGGTTGGGGTCTCGCTCTGCCGCAGTCGGCGCTCCGCGCCGCGGCCGCCGTGCTGATCTCCCTGCTGCTGATCCTCGCGGGCGGCGGCGTCCAGGCCGTGGCGTACGGCGACGACCGCGAAGAGGGCACGTCCTCCTCGGAGTTCACCCCGTCCGACGAGTGCGTCACCGCCGCGCTGCTGCTCCCCGGGAGCGCCGTGCGCGAGGGGCGGCGCTCCGGGCGCCGCGTGCCCCTGCCCACCGGCCCGGCCACCCCGCTCGCCCGGCTGCCCCTCCCCCTGCTCGTCTCCCGCGCCGACGCCGCTCCGGCGTGCTCCGCCCGCGCGGGTCACACCGTCCTGCGCTGCTGAGGGCGAGGCGCGCCCCGCTGCCCGGGGCCGCCCTCCACGCCGCACCCATCCAGCAGGTACGAGAGCAGAGAGACAACAGACGTCATGCCCCTCGACCCCGCGCGGGCCACGGGCGCCTATCTGCGCGCCCAGGTCTACCGCGACCACGCCTCCGGGCCACCACCCGCCGCCGCCGAAGAGGAATCCGCAGGCTCCCCCTCGCCGGACGCGGAGCCGGAGATTCCGTCCCCCGCGCCGCCGGAACCCGCCCTCGGGGCGGCCCCTCGTCCGCCCCGGCGGCTCACCCGGCTGCTGCTGTTCCTGCGGCAGGGGCCCACGGCGGCCCCGGACGCCCGGCAGCCCTGACCCGGCCGGCGCACCGCGCCTGATGTTGAATGCCCGGATGATCGACATCCAGGTGCTCCACGTCTTCACCGGACCGGACGCCGGGGGCGGCAACGCCCTCGGCGTCGTCCACGACGGCGCGGCCGTGCGCGGTGACACGGCCAGGCGGGAACTCGCCGCCCGACTCGGTTACAGCGAGACCGTGTTCGTCGACGACGCCGAGCGAGGCGTCGTCGACATCTGGACGCCCAGCGTCCGGCTGCCCTTCGCCGGCCACCCGCTCGTCGGCGTGGGGTGGCTGCTGGGGACGGATGTACTGCGCCCGCCCGCGGGCGAGGTCCGCGTCCACAGGGACGGCGAGTTCACCTGGGTGCGCGGCCACGCCGCCTGGGCGGCCGGACGGCACACCGAGCGGTACGCCTCGCCGGCCGAGGTCGACGCGCTGCCCGCGCCGCCCGACGGCGAGGGCTGGCTGTACGCCTGGGCCTGGCAGGACGAGCGCGTGGGCCGGGTGCGCGCCCGCGGCTTTCCCCGCCGCGGCGACGGCATCGCAGAGGACGAGGCGACGGGAGCGGCCGCGCTGGTGCTCACCGACCGGCTGGGCCGCGCCCTCGACATCCGCCAGGGCACGGCCTCGCAGATCCTCACCCGCCCGCACGCCGACGGCACGATCGGCATCGGCGGCCGGGTGGACCGGCGCACGGCCGTAAGCGTCGGCTGAGGCACCGGGAGGCAGCCGCCGTCCCGCGCGGACCGTTTCCTATGCTGAGGGTGTGAACCGTTGCCAGATCCGCCTCACCCTCGCCCCCGGACTGCGGCTCTTCGCGGCAGCCGACCGCCGCGCGGAGCGCACCCCCGTGGCCACCGACGGCGCTTCCTCGCTCGGCCATGTCGTCGAGTCGTTCGGCGTCCCGCTCACCGAGGTGGGCGCGCTGCTGGTCGACGGGCGGCAGGTGCCGGCGTCGTACGTCCCGGGGACGGACGAGGAGGTCGAGGTGCGCGCCGTCACGCGCCCGCAGGAGGTGCCGGGGGCTCCCCTGCGGTTCCTCCTGGACGTGCACCTGGGGACGCTGGCGCGGCGGTTGCGGCTGCTGGGAGTGGACGCGGCGTACGAGAGCGAGGACATCGGCGATCCCGCCCTCGCGGCCCTGTCGGCGGCCGAGCGCCGGGTGCTGCTCTCCCGCGACCGGGGGCTGCTGCGGCGCCGGGAGATCTGGGCCGGCGCGTACGTCTACAGCGACCGGCCCGACGAGCAACTGCGCGACGTCCTGGGCCGCTTCGCCCCGGCCCTCGCGCCGTGGAGCCGGTGCACGGCGTGCAACGGCCCGCTCCGCGACGCCGACAAGCAGTCGGTCGGCGAGCGCCTGGAGCACGGCACGCGCTCCACGTACGACATCTTCGCGCAGTGCGTCGAGTGCGAGCGCGTGTACTGGCGGGGAGCACACCACGAACGCCTGGAGACGATCGTGAACGAGGCTCTGCGCGAATTCGGCACGCCTGCCACGGCGGTCTGACCGGGCGCGCGGTCCCGGCGCGGCGTCAGCTCGTGCTCATCGCGTACGTCAACCGGTGCAGCTGCTCGCGGTGCGCGGTGTCGGGCAGCCGGTTCAGGTGCGTGCGCGCGGTCTCCACGTAGGCGTCCAGCATCCCCACCGCCGCCTCGACGGCCTTCACTTCGTGCACCAGCGCCGTCAGCCTGCTCCGTGCCCGCTGTCCCTCGCCGCGCAGGAACAGCCGCCGCAGGCGCCGGGCCTGCCGTGGGGTGGCCCGCTCCAGGGCGAGGAGCAGCGGCAGCGTGGGGCGGCGGTTGCGCAGGTCGCTGCCCATCGGCTTGCCGGTGCGCGACCGTACGTCCTGGCCGCGGTACGGCAGGAGGTCGTCGCGCATCTGGAAGGCGATGCCCAGGGTCTCGCCGTAGGCGGTGAGCGCCGCGATCACCTCGTCACCGGCGCCGGTGACGAGTCCCGCCATGCGGCAGGTGGCGCGCAGCAGGGCGGCGGTCTTGAGGGTGATCATGGTGAGATAGGCGTCGAGGCCGCAGTCCGGATCGGTGCGCATCCGGTCCTCCAGCAGCTGGCCCCGGCAGATCTCGACCCCGGTGTCGCCCGCCAGGACGATGATGTCCAGCAGCAGTTCGGGGGCGAGCCCCCGGCCGCGGCAGTCGGCGACGTCCGCGAAGGACCGGCACATCAGGGCGTCGCCCACGAGCAGGGCCCGGGCGGTGCCGAAGCGCGCGTGGACCGAGGGGCGGCCCCGGCGCTCGGCGTCCCCGTCGATGAGGTCGTCGTGCACCAGGCTCGCGGTGTGGTGGCTCTCCAGGGCGGCCGCGACGGCGGCCGCCCGGTCCAGGTCGCCGCCCAGCGCCGCGACGCACAGCAGGAACAGCCTGGGGCGCAGGAGTTTGCCGTGGGGCAGCAGGGCGTAGCGGGCCAGGGAGTCGAGGGCGTCGTCGGGCCGGGGCCACAGTTCCTCCGTGTGCCGCGTGTAGTAGCGCGAGAAGAAGGCGGCCGGGGACCGCTCGGGAGCGACGGAGTGCAGGGGCGGGTCGAGGGTCACGGGTCCTCGCGGTGTGCGTTCGGGGAACGGAGGCGTCGGCGGGGCCGGGGCCTCGCGGGTCCAGCTTTCCAGGCGCACGGTGGGTGCCAGGGGCGCGACGCGATGCGGGGCGGTCCTTGCGGGGTGACAGTGACGGGTGGGGTGTTGACGTGCGCGGGGCTCCGCGTACGTGGCCGCGCGCGGTCGCCCGGGACCGGCCGTCCGCGTGCGTCGCGGCCACCGGTCCGCCGGGCCGGACCGGCCCTGTCGGTCACGCCCGGCCGTACGGGGCGCGTCCGCCGGGATTCCGTCGCGCCCCGCCGACCCGGAACGCGCCCTGCTCAAGTCGCCTGCGATGGGCCGATAATGGGGACGCCGGCGGTTCGCCCGCCGGTACCGCCTGCGCTGCCAGGGGCACCCGGCACACCATGGGGGCATGGATGATCGCTGAGTTGGAAGCTGACGGGCCGTCGCGCGACCGGCGGGCGGCGGACGGCGCGCGGCGCCGGGGGCGGCGCACCCGCTGTGCGGCCGTCGTCGCGGCCCTGGCTCTGGGGGCCGCCCTGTTCGTGCCGCCCGCTTCGGCCGAGAGCCCGGCCCGGGCGGTGGCCTCCGTCGGCCGGACGGCGGCCGCGGCGGGGACCGCCGACGCCGCTCCGGCGCCCGCCGCGGTGGGTCACTCGACGCGGCCGGCCGCCCGAGCCGCCGTGGACCACCAGGTCACGGCCGCGAAGGCGAAGAAACCGAAGAAAAAGAAGAAGGGCTTCTTCGCGAAGCTGGGCATCTTCCTGCTGGTGGTGCTGATCCTCGTGGTGCTCTTCGTGGTGGTGCTGATCGCGCTGGCGATCCGGCTGGCACGGCGGGCCTTCGGGCGCCGCCGTACCTGAGCGAGGACCTTGAGCGAGGGGGTCAGCCGCTCTTGCGACGGAAGGAGCGCTGGCCGCCTTCCTTGCCGTGGGTGCCGTGGATCTTGGAGCCGTCGCGGCTCTGGCCGTTGGCGGCGCCCTCGGCCGACTGGCCGCGCTTGCGCTCCAGGGCCTCGCGGAACTTCCGCTTCACATCGTCCTCGGCGCCGGTCTCGGGCGTGTCCTGGGACGTGTCGCTGTCCGTCATCAAAAACCTCCTGGTCATGGCGGCCGTCGCCCCAGCTTGGCACGGCGGCACGGTCAGTTGAAGTCCGGTTGACGTTCAGCCGGTCCGATTCAAGCAGGTGACGAGGGGAAAGCCCGCATCGGCGGCCGGCTCCGGCCGGGCACTGTGCCCGCCGCCCGGATCATTCGACGGTCAGGTCGCCGTCGGGGAGGTCCTCGACGGTGACCTTCGCGCGCGGCACGCCGAGCCCCGCGGCCACCGCCTTCGCGATGCCTTCCGCGTCGGGCGCCACGGGGTAGGGGACGGTCTCCCCTTCGCCGTAGCTCTCGATGGCCTTGGTGAAGTAGCCGGGGTACCAGGCACCGACCGCGCCCTTGACCTCGACACCGCTCACCTGCCGCTTCCCGGCCCGGTCCTTCAGCGCGGCGAGGATCCGGTCGGAGCGGTATTCGCCGGGCACCTGGAAGAGGCTGGCGTGCGCCCCCACCTTGCCGCCGTCCCGCAGCCGGACCGTCACCGTCAGGCAGCTCGTCACGCTCGGGTAGAGGATCGGGCGGCCGGGCGCGGCCTCGGCGACCTGGCCCTCGGTGATCCGGACGGCGCTCGTGTCCTTGTCCGCGGCGGCCGCGGCGGCCGTGGCACGCGGCCGGGCCTGTGCGGCGGGCCCGGCCACCAGCGGGACGGCGACGGCGGATATGAGGATGGCGGAGAGCAGCAGCGCCCGGCCGCCCGCCGCGGCGCGCGGCATGATCGTGGAAGTCATGCCGGAGATCATCCCGCCGACGACGCCTCGGGACCAAAGCGGCTGCGGACCGCCGTCTGCACCTCGGCCTCCTCGGCCGGGTCGGCGGCGAGCCTGCGGAGCTGCTCGACCACGCGCGCGTCCGCCGTGGTGGCGTGGTGGGCGGCCAGCTCGCGGGTGCTCTCCTCGCAGTCCCACAGGCACTCGACGGCGAAGCCGGTGGCGAACGACGGGTCCGTGGCCGCCAGGGCGCGCGCCGTGCGCCCGCGCAGCTGCGAGGAGGAGGTCTCGCGGTAGATGTGGCGCAGGACGGGCGCGGCGCAGGCGATCGAGAGCCGTCCGGCCCCGTGGACGAGATCCCACAGCACCGCGGCGTCCGGCCCCTCGGCCCGCACCGTCCGGCGCAGGGCGCCGAGCACGAGCGCGGAGTCGTAGGCCGCGCCCCGGCAGGCCAGCATGCCCGCGGCGGCGGAGCCGAGGGCGTCGGCGCGGTGGATCCAGCCGCGGGCCCGCTCCAGCGCGGCTGTGTCGCGCATCCGCTCGAAGGCGGTGACGGCGGCCTCCGCGACCAGCTCGGCGGGGTCGGCCGCGGCCGCCTCGATCAGGTCGAGTGCCTGGGGGTCGTGGTGCTCGGCGAGATAGCGCAGGGCGGTGGCGCGCGCGGCCTCGGGGCCGGACGCGGCCGCCTGGATGATCTCCAGGCGGTCCTCGGGCCCGGCGACGGCGGTGAGGCAGCGGGTCGCGGGGACGTGCCGCAGCTGGGTGGGGTGCAGGGCGAGGCCCTCCTGGGCCCAGTCCAGGACCTCGCGCACGCTCCAGCCGGGGCGGGGTCCCGTCGGGCGCAGCTGGCGCTGCCAGCGGTCGAAGGAGCCCTGTTCCTGGGCGGCGCGGACGCGGGCGGCGGTCGCGGGCGACTGCCGGTCGTCGGCCCACAGCCGCCAGGGGCGGGGCTCGAAGGCGTCGCGCACGGCCGCGGCGAGCGCGGCCTCGCCCGCGGGGGTGAGGGGGAAGCGGGCGAGGACGCTCTCGCCGAGGCCCAGCAGTCCGGCGTCGTCGTCCCGCAGGGCCAGCTCGTCGAGTGCCCAGGCCCAGTTCCCGCCGGAGATCGCGTAGCGGCGCAGCAGCAGCAGGGCGTCCGTGCGGCCGTAGGACGCGAGGTGGCCGAGGACCGCGAGGGCCAGCCCGGTGCGCTCCTCGGCGGTGTCGAGCAGGTCGTCGGGGTGGAAGAGGTGCTGTTCGATCTCGTCGAGTCCGCCGTCGAGGTCCAGGTGGAGGCGCGCGTAATAGAGCGAGCGGTTCTCGACCTGCCAGTCACGCCGTGGATCGTGCAGCACGCAGTGGTGCAGCGCCGCGAGCGCCTCCGCCCGGGGCGCCGCGAGGGCATGCAGGGTCCCGTCGCCGCGGCCTCGCTGAAGGAGGCCGAGCAGGGTGCCGCTGGGCGCTATGTCTGGATCGAACATGGGGTCAGCATCCGGTGCGGGGAGTCGGCTGGCAACGGGATTTCCGTCGTCCGGCATTCTTGCCGGTGTCCACCGGTGCTATGCCTGGTGAACAGCGGGAACTCGAGGTCTCCGAGCGCCCGCAGCCTACCCGGAGCCGAGCATTCCGCCGAGTCGCGTCCGAATTGCCCGCCTCCGCCCCTCCCCGGCCGCACGCACCCGCGACCCGGCCCCGTACCCCGGGTAGCCCCCGCCCCGGGATCACGGTGACCACACAGTGGATCTTTGACCGTATTTGACGGGCTTCTCCCTCCGCATCGCGCGCGGCACCGCCCCTCCATGTACACGACACCCCCCTTCCCTACCGCCGGACACCTTCCACCGCACCCGGAACACCCCACTCCCCATGCCCCCGTCAAGCCTTCCTGTTGCCGACGACATATGCCTTCGACACCACCGGATCGGGTGTTGCCAAACCACTTACAGGCCCTCGCTGCCTGTGCAACAGTCGTTACCGGCCTTTCCCCGGACCCAACACCGGTCGCGCCACGCCCGTATCGGAGTACGTCATGCCGTCCCCTCTCCACACGGATCGTCCCGCCGCTCAGCCGCCCGAGCAGACCGTCGACGCGCTGATCTCGCTCACGCGCCGGCTCCGTGGCGACCTCGACGCCGTGCGCCGCGAGACCGTCGGCGAGGAGCTGCCGGCCGACCCGCGGGCGCGCTGGCAGCGCGCCCTGTGCGAGCTCGCCGCGCACCAGCTCGACGACCTCGGCGAGCACCTGGACCAGCTGCGGGAAGGGCTGCCCGACGACGGCACGGCCGCCCGCGCCGGGGCCGGGGAGGCACGGCAGGCGGATCAGGCCGGGGCGTACGGCCAGGAGGCCGGCGCGCCGCTCGGCAAGGCCGGCAGCGCCGAGTGGAATCTCCTCACCGACGACGTCACCTGGTCCGCCGAGCTCTTCGAGCTCTTCGGCCGCCGGCCCGAGGACGGTGCGCCCACCCTGGACGAGCTGCCCTCCTGGGTCCTGGAGGAGGACACCCACCTGCTCACCGCGATGGTCACCGACTGCCTGATCGACGGCAAGCCGATCGACGGGGAGTTCCGCATCGTGCGCGGTGACGGATCACAGCGGACCGTGCACATGATGGGCGAGCCGGTGCTCGACGAGGACGGCGCCACGGCCTCCATGTGGGCGGTCCTACGGGACGTGAGCGAGCTGCGCCGCAGCCGCCAGGCCGTGCGGGAGACGCGTGAGTCGCTGCGGCACCACCGGCACGCCGCCCGCACCGAGCACCGCCTCGCGGTCGAGCTCCAGGAAGCCGTGCTGCCACCGTGGCGCGGCTCCTTGGGCTTCCCGCCGGGCAGCACGGTGCCGGAGGCCGACGCGGCCCCCGGCACCCTCGATCTCGCGGCGCACTATCTTCCTTCCGCCCGCAGCGCGCTGGTCGGCGGCGACTGGTTCGACGCCCTCCAACTGCCGGACGGCAGGACCCTGCTGAGCGTGGGCGGCCTCACCGGGCACGGTGTGGCGGCCACCTCCAGCATGGCCATGCTGCTCGGCGCCCTGCGGGGCATGGCGGTCACCGGGGCCGAGCCGGGCCCCCTGATGGGCTGGCTCAATCACCTCCTCGATGCCTCCGCGCAGCCCGCCCTGGGCAGCGCGGTCTGCTGTCGTTACGACCCCACGACCAGGACGCTGAGCTGGTCGCAGGCGGGCCACCCCGCCCCGCTGCTCTTCCGCGGCGGGGTCGGCAGCGCACTCCGGCCACCGGAGGGCATGCTGCTCGGGGCGGTGCCCGATGCCGCGTACGCCCAGGCCGAAGAGCCGTTGGAGCCCGGCGATGTGCTGGTGCTGCACACCGACGGTCTGTCACCCCGCAGCACCGAGCCGACCGATGCGGTCACGGAGCGGCTGCTGGACCTCGCACCGCGGTTCGCCGCGGCCAGGAGTGCCCAGGAGTGCGTCAGGGCCGTGCTGGAGGAGTTCGGGGGCAAGGAGCGCGAGGACGACGCCTGCGTGCTGATCGCCAGGATCCGTCGCTGAAGCTTCGCCGTGAAGGATCCGCGGTTCTCGAGCGATGCAGTTCTCAGATGTAGTTCTCAAGTGATCCCGAGCAGCGGTTCGGCAGGTGTCTCGGGCGACGTTCTGTGGCCGCCCTACACGGCGGTGCCCTTGTCGCCCTTGTCCGGGTCCTTGCGCGTGCCCTTCCCGGGGCTCTTCGGGGCCTTGGGAAGGGCCTGCTTGATCTCCTGCCGGAGATCCTCGATCCGGCCGTAGCCCGCGTACCGGCCGGTGAGCCGGTACATCACGCGCAGCCGGTCCCAGGTGCGGTGCGAGGACGTCTCGCCGATGGACACCAGTGCCAGCCGGGCGTAAGTGTCCGCCTGCTCCGGGTCGTTGTCGATGAAGCAGGCCGACGCCATGGAGATGTAGTCGAAGATCATGGAACGCTGGTGACCGGCGCTCCGGAGCGCCAGCGCCTCCTTGGCGTGCTGCTGGGCGACGGCCGCGGCCGCGGGGTCGTGCTCCGCGAGCGTGCGGTAGGCCAGCGCCTCCATGCCGTGCAGATCCGCCTCGTCGAACGACTGCATCCAGCTGGGCGGCGGCACATCGCCCCGGTCCGAGATGAAGAGCTCCTCGGCCTCGCCCAGGGTGCGGCGCATGGCCTGGCCGCGGCCCATGGACGCCTGTGCCCATGCCTCGATGGTGCAGAGCATGGCGCGCGTGCGAGGCAGGGTCTCGTCGCCGGAGCCGGACTTGGCGAGCTTCATCAGATCCAGCGCATCGTCCGGGCGGCCGAGATGGACCATCTGGCGCGCGGCGCGGGAGAGCGCCTCACCCGCCCGGGGTCGGTCGCCTCCCTCGCGTGCCGCGTGCGCGGCGATGACGAAATACTTCTGCGCGGTGGGCTCCAGGCCCACGTCGTGGGACATCCAGCCGGCGAGCACCGCGAGATTGGCGGCGACCCCCCACAGCCTCCGCTGGAGGTGCTCGGGGTGGTGGTAGGAGAGCATGCCGCCCACCTCGTTGAGCTGGCCCACGACCGCCTTGCGCTGGAGGCCGCCGCCGCGCTGGGCGTCCCAGGCGCGGAAGACGTCGACCGAGTGCTCCAGGGCGTCGATCTCGGTGGAGCCCACGGGGGCCGCCTCGTAGCGGTCGAGCCCGGCGTTGTCGGCGTGGGTGGAGTTCAGGTGGAGGGGGTCGGTGAAGCGAGGAGCGTCGGAGGCGAGAACCGGATCGGAGTGCAGCCAGTCGTGCATAGCGCTGCTGAGTGCTGAGCCTGCGGCGAGCGCGGCGCCCGCGCCCACCAAGCCGCGTCGGTTGAGCATAAGGTCCATTCCCGTGAATTCGGTGAGGACCGCGGCGGTCCGCTCGGGCGGCCAGGGCAGCCCGTCCGCGGACTGCCCTTTGCCTGCGCGCCCTCGCCGGCCGAACCCGAGGTCCTCGATGGTCACGACACGACCGAGCCGCTCGGTGAAGAGGGCTGCCAGCACGCGGGGCACGGGATCGCGGGGGGACTCCCCCATGTCGATCCAACGCCGCACTCGGGAGGTGTCGGTGGCCAGCTGCGGGTGGCCCATGACGGCCGCCTGCCGGTTCACCAGTCTCGCGAGCTCGCCCTTGGACCATCCGGCCAGGCCGAACAGATCCGCTAGGCGGGTGTTGGGTTCCCTCGTCACGTCAAGCCCCCAGGTTCTCGGCTGACTTGAAGGTAGCGGGCCGTCATGGGCCAAGCGAGTATTCGCCAGGGTTCGCCAGGGTGCGCCAGATGGTGTGCCACCCGCGACTGGGTGTCATGTAGGAACGCGCCACCCCGGCCACCCCGCAGCCGGAAGGCATTCCCCAGGGTGCCCCATGGCCCGGGGACCGGGGAGCGCCGTAATTCGCCGGCACACGAAGGGATCTGTTCCGCACATGTATGCAGCCTCGTCCTCCGTGTCCGCGCCGCCCCGGCAGCTCCGTCCGCAGCACGTCGGCGGCGGTCCGTACCTCGACCCCTCCCACGCCGCGGGAGGTGCCTTCGGGGCCGGACGGGCCCGGCGGTCCCCGGGGCTCGCCGGCCAACCGCTCAGCGGGAGAATCGACTTGTCCGGCCCCCAGGGCGCGCAGCTGCGCTCGGCGATCGCCGCGGTGCACCGCATCTGCCCGGAGTTCAACCCGGTCCAGGTGCTGCGCCGCAGCGCGCGCTCGGTCCTGCTGGTCGGGTCCACCAGCCGCAGCACAGCGGTGGCCAAGTGTTTACTGGACCACTCACCGGCAGGAGCCGAGCGGTTCCGCCACGAAATAGCTACATACCGGGCGTTCGTCCGGCACCGGCCGCCGGTTCGGGTGGCCCGGCTGATCGCCGCGGACCCCGACAACTGCACGCTGGTCATCGAGCGGATGCCCGGCCGTCCGGCGGCCGCCCAGCGGCACCCGACCGACCCCCCGCCCCGCGCGGACGTCCGCGCGGCGCTCGGCGCGGTCTGCCGGGTCAACCTCTGGCGGCCCCCGGCCGGCATGTTCGACATGCCGCTCGACTACGGCAAGCGCATCACCCGCTATCACGAGCTGGGCCTGCTCACCGACCGCGATCTGGGCGATCTCCAGAAGCTGTTGCACGGTCTGGCCCATGTCCAGGGGCAGTTCTGCCACGGAGACGCCCTGCTCTCCAACATCCTCCTCTCCCCCGCCGGTCCGGTGCTCGTCGACTGGGACCAGGCCGGCTGGTATCTCCCGGGATACGACCTGGCCACCCTCTGGACCGTCCTCGGGGACGCCCCGGGGGCCCGCCGTCAGATCAGCCAGTACGCACAGCAGGCCGGCCCGGTCTCCCGTGACGCCTTTCTGGTGAATCTGATGCTCGTGCTGACGCGGGAGATCCGTACGTACGAAACAGCTCTCCAGCGCGCTTTGCAGGAGCCCGCTCCGACCGCACCCGGTGCCACGCCGACCGCACCCGGTGCCGCCGAGTCCGGTGAGGAGCAGCGGCTGCTGCTGCGTCGCCTGCACGACGACTGCGCGCTCGCCAGGCGTGCCGTAAGGGCGGCGGTCGGCACCCGCTGACCACCCTCCCGCTCGGTTCGCCCCCGACACGCCGCGCGTCCTCCCCGCGCGGCGTGTCGTCGTTCACCGGCAAGGATGACCACCGATTTCGGCGCCGACACGTCCCCCACACGGGCGCACCAGCATGATTGACGGATCGTCATCCAACGGCTACCTCTGGTACGTCCGGTCCGGCACGCCCGATCGCGCACCTACCATCCAGCTCGGTGGCACTGCCGTCCCGAGGAGGCCGCATTGCGAGGATCCGCCCCCGCCCCCCGGACCACCCTGCCGAGAGCCCGGAGGGGAAACCGCCGCAGACTCCGGGCGGCCGGCGTCGTGTTGTCGGCCGCCCTCTTGCTGCCCGCCTTCTCCGGCAGCCCCGCGGCCGGCGCCGGGGAACAGCCGGGCTCCGGCGCGCTACAACGGGCCTTCGTCGCCGCGTCCGCGAAGTATCACGTCCCCCCGAGCGTGCTGCTGGCCGTCTCGTACCTCCAGTCCCGCTGGAACGCCCATGGCGGCGCGCCCAGCGTCATCGGCGGCTACGGCCCCATGCACCTCACGGACGCCACCACCGCGCTCACGGCGGGCGCGCACCGCGGTGACGAGGCCCAGGACCCCCGCGGCGACGGCGCCCGGCCGCTCGCCGGGGCGCGGTCGGTCCGCCCGGAGCTGCCCGTGCCCGTGGAGGTCCCGGCGCGGCTGCGCACGCTGGACCGGGCCGCCGAGCTCTCCGGCCTGTCGGCCGAGGCGCTGCGCCAGGACCCGGCGGCCAATGTGCAGGGCGGTGCGGCCCTGCTGGCCGCCGCACAGCGCCGGCTGGGGCTGCCGCTGAGCTCCGATCCCGCGGACTGGTACGGAGCGGTGGCAAGCTATCCGGGCGCCACGGACGCGGTGTCGGCCGGCGCCTTCGCGCACGACGTCTTCGAGGTGATCCGCGCCGGTGAGCGGCGCACGACGGACGCCGGTCAGCTTGTCGACCTGGAAGCCGTCCCCCGTGCGGGCGACCGTGCCGACCAGGTGCGCCGACTGGCCCTGCCGGCCCCTTCGCAGAGCGGCGTGGAGTGCCCGGCCTCGGTGGCGTGCGAGTCGATCCCCGCGCCGTACCAGAAGCTGGAGGGCACGGACTACGGCAACCACGACGTCGCGGACCGCCCCAAGGCGCCTTCGCAGAAGGTGAGCTTCATCGTCATCCACGACACCGAGGGGTCGTGGGAGACGACGGTCAAGCTGATCAAGGACCCCGCGTACGTCTCCTGGAACTACACCGTGCGCTCCGCGGACGGGCACATCGCCCAGCACGTGCCGACGAAGGACGTGGCCTGGCACTCGGGCAACTGGTACGTGAACTCCACCTCCGTGGGCATCGAGCACGAGGGTTTCCTCGCCCAGCCCGACGCGTGGTACACGGAGGAGATGTACCGCACGTCGGCCCGGCTGGTCCGTTATCTGGCCGACAAGCTGCACATCCCGCTCGACCGGCAGCACATCCTGGGTCACGACAACGTCCCGGGCACGACCCCGGCGACCATCAAGGGCCTGCACACCGACCCGGGCCCCTTCTGGGACTGGGAGCACTATTTCGAGCTGCTGGGCAAGCCCTTCTACCCCACGGGCAGCACATACGGCGGGATGGTCACCATCCGGCCCGACTACGACATCAACACTCCGCAGTACACCGGCTGCGAGGGGGCGGGGAAGCCCTGCGCGCGGCACGGTTCGGGCGCGGTCCGGCTGTACACGGCGCCGAAGAAGGACGCTCCCCTCGTGAAGGACATCGGGCTGCGCCCGGACGGCGGCGCGTCGACGACCGACGTCAACGACACGGGCGCCCGCGCCTCCACCGGCCAGCAGTTCGCGGTCGCCGACCGGCAGGGCGACTGGACGGCGATCTGGTACCTGGGTCAGAAGGCGTGGTTCCGCAATCCGTGGTGGGATCCCACCGTGGTCAACGCCTCGGGCAAGGTGGTCACTCCCAAGGCGGGGTCGGCCGGGGTCCCGGTCTACGGGCGGGCCTATCCGGAGAAGGAGGCGTATCCCGCCGGTGTGCCGGTGCAGGAGGTGACGCCGCTGCCGTACAAGCTGCTCGCGGGGCAGACGTACGTGCTGGGTGGTGCGGTGCCGGGCGAGTATCTGTGGTCGAAGACCTTCGACGCGGCGGGTCACCGGGTGATCCGGGGCAAGGACGTCTATTACGAGATCCAGTTCGGTCACCGGGTGGCCTTCGTCAGGGCCGCCGATGTGAGCGTGCGCCCGTCCGGCCGCTGAGGGCGGAGGCAGCGGAGGAGCCCGGTACGGCAGGCGTACCGGGCTCCGGTGTCGGTGGGGCGTGCCGCGGGCTCAGACCTGCTGGAACATCTCCGCGGGCAGCGGCTTGAGCAGCTGGTAGAGCTCGTCGGTGATGGGGCGGTCCCAGCTGGCGATGGTGACGAGGACGCCGTCGCTGCGGTCGAACTGGGTGCAGGAGATGCGGCCTTCGGAGCACTTCAGGCGGCGCACGATCAGCAGGTTGTCCTCGTGCATGACCGGGATGTCCTCGGTCTCGAGCACCTGCACGGGCTCGTCGTTGCCGAGGGCCACCAGCAGCTGTGCCACCTCGAAGGGCACCTGCCCCTCGCCCAGCTCGCGGGCCGGGGAGCCCTCGGGCAGGTTGCCGATGATCATCGCGGGGCCGCGGCCGCCGAAGAGGTCGTAGCGGAGGAAGACGCCCTGGCAGCTGCCGTCGGGCGCGGGCAGCAGCCCGGCACCGAGGTCACCGGGCCAGTCCCCCGGGTCCATGGCGAGGACGTCGAAGTCCGGCCCGGTGGGCGTGGCGGCGCTGCGGCGGCGGAGGAACGACATGCTCACATCGTACGTGCCCCGCGCCGCGCCGTGACGCCGGGGAGACCCCCGTGCGGCCCGTAGTGCGGGGCGGGGGTGGCATGCGGGGCGGGTGGCGCGCGCGGCGGCCGTGGGGCCGAACGGGTGCGGTCAGCGGCGCTGTCTGAGGGTGTCCAGGTGGTGGCTGAGCATTCGGCGGAGGAGCTCGGGGGTCAGCCGGTCCGGTTCGAGGACGGCCTGGAGGGTGAGGCCGTCGACCAGCGCGGCAAGCCGGAGGCTCTCCAGTTCGACGTCGAGTCCGTCGGGCAGGCCGCCGCTCTCCTGGCCGCCCTGGAGTACGCGGGCCAACAGGGCGACGGTGCCCTGCTGCAACTCGACGGCGCGGGGCCGGAGTCCGGGCCGGGTGCGGGCCGCCGTGGTGAAGGCGAGCCAGAGCTCGGCCTCCTGGCGCCGCTCGCCGTCGAGCGGCAGGAGCTCGGCGAGCAGTTCCTCGGCGCGCGCGCGGAGGTCGCCGCCGGGGGCGGTGGCGAGGACGAGGTCGGCGCGGGCACGGAGGCGGTGTTCGATGCGGTCGACGAGCTCCCCCATCGCGAAGATCACCAACTCGTCGTGGTCGCTGAAGTAGTGGCGGACGGACCCGATGGCCAGTCCCGCCTCGTCGGCGACGTTGCGCAGCGAGGCGGCCTCCAGGCCGTCGCGGCCCACGACGCGGAGGACGGCCGCGGCCACGGCGCGGCGGCGGGCCCCGGGATCGACGATCTTCGGCATGTCGACTTTATAGCACGGTCGAGCTAATATCCTTTTTTAGCACGACCGAGCTAAATAGGAGGCGGAGCGAGTGAACGGCTGGCTACTCGGGGGGATCATCGCCGCGGTGGTGATCGCGGTGATGATCAAGCGGCTGCGGGGAGAGGCCCTCAACGCCCGCGATCTGCTGGTGCCACCGGTGGTCCTCACCGGCATCGGCATCATGTCCCTGACCAAGGCCCACGGCCTGACGGCGGCGGATCTGACCTGGGCGGCCACGGGTGCGGTGCTGGGCGTGGCGGCCGGGGCGTGGCGCGGATCGACCATCGTGATCTTCGAGAAGGACGGGGTGCTGTGGCAGCGCTACACCGGCCGGTCCTTCCTCGTCCTGGCGATCTCCTTCGTGGCCATGGCGGGCTTCGGACTGCTCGCGACACACGCGGGCATGCACGAGAACGCCCGGCCCATGCAGCTGAACATCGGCGTCACCTTCATCGGCGAGGCGCTGGTGGTCGGCCTGCGCGGCCTCCGGTCCGGGGTGCCGTTCGCGCCGGAGCGCAGCCGGCCGTGAGGCCCGTACGTCTCGCACGGCGAGCGGGCCGCAGGAGCGCAGAAGCCCGCCCGGACGCAGCTTGTGGGGGCGCTGTCCGGGCGGACTGACGGCCGAAGATCCGCCGCGCGCAGCACGCTACCAGCGATATCGGTACGGCCCCGCCGCCGTCACTCCGATGCGCCGCAACCGCGGGGGAATAACCCGAGGCAGCGGCGACGTTCCCGGCATTTCCGTACCGATCACCCGATGGCGCAAATGAGTGAATGCCCGAAACCTCGGCAAATGGGGGCGAGTTACTCAGGACACTTCCCCCGAGAAGGCGCTAATCGATCGAAAGGCACAGACGTGCTCAAGAAGGTACTCGCCACGGCCGCACTGACGGCCTCCGCGGTCGGCACCATCGCCGGTCCCGCGATGGCGATCGGCAACGACCAGGACGTCGCGAACGGAAACGCTTCCCGGACCGGTTACGGCAACACCAAGACCGGCGGCGAGCAGAGCCCGCAGATGAGCCTGATCCAGGGCACGCTCAACAAGCCGTGCTTCGGCATCGGCAAGATCGGCCTCCAGTCCCTGATCGCCCTGCTCAACGTCGGCATCCAGGACGTACCGGTCCTCAGCTCTCAGCAGCAGCAGCAGTGCACCGACAACTCGACGATCAGCGACGGCGACGACCCGCTGTCGCACATCCTCAGCGAGATCCCGATCGTCTCGGGCAACGGCTCGGGCAACGGCCGCTGACGACGGCGAGCGCTCTGCCGCGATCCCCCCTTCCGCCGGTGCACGACCGCCGCGGGAGGGGGGATCCCGTTTGTCCCGGCAGGAAGATCCACCACTGCCGCCACCCCGGCTGACCAGGCCGGATCCATTTGTTACGACGTCGTATACGATGGGGCACGTGACCATGCTCGTGAAACGCCGCCACGTGGACCTCCTCCGCGTCACGAGCATGTCCTGTCGCCGCTACGGCTGACCTTCACCCCGCCCAGCCCGCTTTCCCGGGCCGTGGCCTCTCTTTATCTCTTCCTGCCGCTTCCCGGTCCCGCACTGCCCTGTCCGCGTACCCCGCGACGGCAGCGCGGCCGTCCGGCATACCGCCGTACGAAAAACCGGGCCCTCACGCTGTGGACATCCTCATGAGCAACAAGCTTCCTGTCCTCGATCTCTCGGCCGCTTCGGGTGACGCTGCCACCCGCGCCGCCTTCCACGAGGCGCTGCACAGCGCCGCCCGCGACGTGGGCTTCTTCCATCTGACCGGGCACGGGATCACCGCGTCCGAGACCGCCGAACTGATGCGTACCCTCCGCGCTTTCTTCGCCCTGCCCGAGGCGGAGCGGATGTCCATCAGCAACCTCAACTCGCCCCACTTCCGCGGCTACACGCGCATCGGTGACGAGCGGACCGGCGGCAGCCGCGACTGGCGGGACCAGATCGACATAGGCGCCGAGCGCGCGCCCCGCATACCCACCGGCGACGAGCCCGGCTACTGGTGGCTGGAGGGCCCGAACCAGTGGCCCGCCGCCCTCCCCGAGCTCAGGACGGCCGCCCTGCGCTGGATCGACAGGCTGAGCGAGATCGCCGGGCGGCTGCTGCACGAGCTGCTGGCCTCGATCGGCGCCCCGCCCTCCTTCTACGACGACGCCTTCGCCGACCGCCCCCATCTGCACCTCAAGCTCGTCCGCTACCCCGGCAGCGCCCCCGACGGCGCGGGGCAGGGCGTGGGCGCGCACAAGGACTACGGATTCCTGACGCTGCTGCTCCAGGACGAGGTCGGCGGCCTCCAAGTGGAGGGCGCGGACGGGGTGTTCCGCGATGTGCCGCCCCTGCCCGGCGCGTTCGTGATCAACCTCGGCGAGCTGCTGGAGGTGGCGACCAACGGCTATCTCAAGGCCACCAACCACCGTGTGGTCAGCCCGCCCGGCACCCGGGAGCGCTACTCCGTGCCGTTCTTCTACAACCCCCGGCTGGACGCGCGCATCGAGCCCGTGCCCTTCCCGCACGCGCACCGGGCGCCCGGCGTCACCCAGGACACCTCCAACCCACTGTTCGCGGAGTACGGCCGCAACGAGGTCAAGGGCTGGCTGCGCGCCCACCCGGAGGTCGCCCGCCGCTACCACGCGGATCTTCTGGCGGAGGGCGCACCGGTCGGCTGAGCTCTACTGCCACCCCCTACCACCCCTGCGCGGCGGTCCACGGTCGCCGGACGGGCCGTGCGTCCGATCACGGTGCCACAGGCAACTGCCCGGAAACCCGGCCCGTTCGGCGTTCGAGGACGGCTCGCGGGGCCCACCGACACGGGAGGCCACCACGGCGGCACCGCGCCGGAAGGCACCGCCCGGCCACTGCCTAGACGTCGAACTCGCCGCCCCGCGCGCCCACGACGAACGCCCGCCACTCCGCCGGGGAGAGGACCAAGGCGGGCGCGTCCGGCCTGCGTTCGTGCCGCATGGCGATGAACCCCTCGACGAAGGCGATCTGGACGTCACCGACGCCCTGACTGCCCGGCTGCCATGCGGCGTTCGCGAGGTCGAGCTCCGGCCTTGTGCCACCGGCCAGTTGGTGCGTCATGCTCTTCGCCACGTCCGTAGCTCCTCCCGGTCGTCCTCCCGGCCACCCTAGCGAGCGCGCGGTGCCCCGGACAGGCCGCGGGCCTCAGCTGCCGGGCGGCTCGGCGCCCACCAGCCACATGGAGAAGAACTGCGCTCCCCCGCCGTAGGCGTGGCCGAGCGCCTTGCGGGCACCGTCGACCTGGTGCGCGCCGGCCCGGCCGCACACCTGGAGCGCGGCCTCGGCGAAGCGCAGCATGCCGGAGGCGCCGATGGGGTTGGTGGACAGCACCCCGCCCGAGGGGTTCACGGGCAGGTCGCCGTCCTGCTCGGTGGCGCCGGAGACGGTGAGCTTCCAGCCCTCGCCCTCGGCCGCGAAGCCGAGGTTCTCCAGCCACATCGGCTCGTACCAGCTGAAGGGCACGTAGAGTTCGGCCACGTCGATCTCGCGGCGCGGGTCGGTGATGCCCGCCTGGCGGTAGACCTCGGCGGCGCAGTCGCGGCCCGCGCGGGGCGAGACGAAGTCCTTGCCGGCGAAGAGGGTCGGCTCGCTGCGCATGGCGCCGCCGTGCACCCAGGCCGGCGGGCGCGGGGCGCGCGCGGCGCCCCGGCGGCCGGTGAGGACCATCGCGCAGGCCCCGTCGGAGGACGGGCAGGTCTCGGAGTAGCGGATCGGGTCCCACAGCATGGGTGAGGACCGCACCTTCTCCAGCGTGATGTCGTGTTCGTGGAGGTGGGCGCTGGGGTTCCGCAGGGCGTTGCGGCGGTCCTTGTAGGCGACGAGGGTGCCGATGTGGTCGGGTGCTCCGGTGCGGCGCATGTACGCCCGTACGTGCGGGGCGAAGAAGCCGCCGGCGCCGGCCAGCAGGGGCTGCTGGAAGGGGACGGGCAGGGACAGCCCCCACATGGCGTTCGACTCGGACTGCTTCTCGAAGGCGACGGCGAGGACGGTCCCGCGCACCCGGGAGGCCACGAGGTTCGCGGCGACGAGGGCGGTGGAGCCGCCGACGGAACCCGCGGTGTGCACGCGCATCAGGGGTTTGCCTGCCGCTCCGAGCGCGTCGGCGAGGTAGAGCTCGGGCATCATGACGCCCTCGAAGAAGTCGGGCGCCTTGCCGATGACGACGGCGTCGATGCCGGCCCAGGTCAGCTCCGCGTCGGCGAGGGCGCGCAGGGCGGCCTCGCGGACGAGCCCGGCGAGGGAGACGTCCCGGCGGGCGGCGGCGTGCCGGGTCTGGCCGATGCCGACGACGGCCACGGGTTCGTTGTCCGCGTGCTTCACCGGGCTTCCCCTTCCAGCCCTTCCAGGACACCGACGAGGTTCTGCTGGAGACAGGGCCCGGAGGTGGCGTGGGCGAGCGCCCGGTCCGACTCCCCGCGGTGGATGCGGGCGGCCGCCTCGCCGAAGCGGATCAGCCCGGTCGCCATGACCGGGTCGGCGGCGAGGGCGCCGCCGGAGGGGTTGACCGTCACCTCGTCCCCGAGCCGGAGGGCCTTGCGCAGGACCACTTCCTGCGCGGTGAAGGGCGCGTGGATCTCCGCGGTGTCGACGGGCGCGTCGAACGCCCCGGCGCCCTCGGCGGCGAGCCGGGCGGAGGGGGCGTCGGTGAGGTCGCGCAGTCCGAGGCCCTGCGGGTCGACGCGGTGGTCCATGCCGCGGATCCAGGCGGGCCGTTCGCACATCCGGCGGGCGGTGTCCCCGGCGGCGAGGACGACCGCGGCGGCGCCGTCGCAGACCGGCGGGCAGTCACCGGTGCGCAGCGGCCGTACGAGGTGGTCGCCCATCGGCACCCGGCCGCGGAGCCGGGCGTGGGGATTGGCGCGGGCGGCGGCGCGGCTGCGGTCCGCGACGGCGGCGAGTGCCTCCTCGTCGGTCTCCCCCGCGTCGATGAGGGCCTGTGCCTGGAGCGCGGCGAGGTCGACCGGGCCGGGCCAGAGGGGGGCGGTGTAGTAGGGGTCGAGCTGGCGGGTGAGCACGGCGCCGAGATCACCGGCGGAGGGTTTGCCGTAGGCGTAGACGAGGGCGGTGTCGGTGGCGCCGGTGAGGAGTTCGACCCAGGCTTCGTAGAGCGCCCAGGCGCCGTCGGTCTCCACGTGGGACTCCGCGACGGGCGGCCAGGCGCCGACGCCGTCGAGGGTCATCGTGAAGGAGAAGGGCCGCCCGGCGAGGTAGTCGCTCGATCCCGAGCACGTGAAGCCCGCCTCGCCCGGCGACAGTTGTGCCCGGTCCAGCACCTCGCGCAGGACGGGCAGCAGCATCTCGGTCTCGGACACGTCCTCCGACGAGCGCCGGTGGGCGGTCTGCGCGAAGGCGACGATCGCCACGTCGCGGGCGTACCGCGTCACAGCAGCTCCTTGTACGTCTCGTAGTCGGCGTCGGGTTCACCGGTGGGGCGGTAGTGGTCGGGGTGGCGGGCGCCCTCGGTCCAGACCGGCTCGACGCGCAGGCCCATGCGCACCTGGTCGTACGGGATGCCCGCGATGCGCCCGTGCAGGGCGAGGGCGGCGCCGTCGAGGGCGATGTGGGCGTAGACGTACGGGACGTCGATCCCGGCGTTCCTGGCCTTGATGTTGACGACGCAGAAGGTGGTGACGGTGCCGCGCGGGCCGACCTCCACTTGTTCGCCGGTGGCGACGCCGCAGGTCGGGCAGGCGCCGCGGGGCGGTACGTACACGCGGCGGCAGGCGGGGCAGCGCTCGCCGGTGAGGGTGTGCCGGGCGAGGGCGGCGAGGTGGCGGCTCTGGGCGCGGCCGGGGGCGTAGGTGTAGTCGAGGCGGGCGGGGGTGGTGATGCCGGTGACGGGGTCGGCGAAGGTGCCGGTGTGCGGTGCGGCCGGGCCCGCGGTGGCGCTCTCGTGCGCTTCGAAGCACGCGATGTCGGTGATCGCTCCGGTGCGTTTCGAGGCCCAGCGGACGCGGACGCGCATGCCGGTGCGTACGGCGTCGGGGCCCGGGGCGTCGAGGGCGTGCAGGAGGGCGGTGCCGGCTCCGTCGAGGCGTACGAGGACCCACGCGAAGGGGGTCGGCAGGGGCTGCCGTGGGCGGGGAGCGTGGTTCCAGGCCCAGGTGGTGACGGTGCCGGTGGGGGCCACCTCGACGAGCTCGCGGATCTCCTCGGCGGTGCAGGGGTCGTACTCGACGGGTGGCACGAGGACGCGGCCGTCGGTGGTGCGCACGCCGAGGACTGTGCGTTCGCGGAGGCCGGTGAGGAAGGCGCTCTGGACGGGGCCCAGGGAGCGGGTGAAGGGGAATTCGACGACCAGGGGCGCGGTGAGGATCTCGGACACGGCCGCGGCTCTCCTTCTGTCGGTGGTCCCGGACGTCCGGTGGTCTCAGGCGTCCGTGGTCTCAGGCGTCCGGTGGTCTCGGGCGCCCGGTCGTCTCAGGCGTCCGGTGGTCCCTGGACGTCCGGTCGTCTCAGGCGCGCCGGAAGACGGGCGGGCGCTTCTCCGCGAAGGCGCGGGCGCCTTCCTTGGCGTCGGCGGTGTCGAAGATCCGCATGCCGCGTTCGAGTTCGACGGCGAGGGCGTCGGGCTCGTCGAGGCCGGCCGTCTCGTAGGCGCACGCCTTGACCGCCTCGACGGCCAGCGGCCCGTTGGCGTTGACGAGTTCGGCGGTCGCGAGGGCCGACTCCAGGGCCGTGCCGTCGGGCACGACCCGTCCGACGAGCCCGACGCGCTCGGCCTCGCGGGCGGTGTAGGGGCGGCCGGTGAGCAGCATTTCGAGGGCGTGGGTGCGCGGGATCTGGCGGGTGAGGCGGACGGTGGAGCCGCCGACGGGGAAGAGGCCGCGCCGGACCTCGAAGAGGCCGAAGGTGGCGCTCTCGCCGGCGACGCGGATGTCGGTGCCCTGGAGGATCTCGGTGCCGCCGGCGACACAGGGGCCCTCGACGGCGGCGATGACGGGTTTGCGGGGGCGGTGGTGGCGGAGCATGGCCTTCCAGTGGAGGTCGGGGTCGGCCCTGAGCCGCTCCCGGCAGGCGTCGTCGTCCGTCGTCCCCCGCCCCTGCCCCTGCCCCGCGAGCGCCTTGAGGTCCATGCCGGAGCAGAAGGCTCCGCCCGCGCCGGTGAGGACGACGGAGCGGATGGTGTCGTCGTCGTCCGCCTCGGCCCAGCCGTCGTGGAGGCCGACCAGCATCGGCAGGGAGAGGGCGTTCCTGGCCTGCGGCCGGTTGAGGGTGAGCAGCAGGGTGGCGCCGACGCGTTCGACCACGAGGTGTGCGGTCCCGCTCATGGGGTGTCCTCCTGTCCGGCGACGGAGAACAGGGTGGCGGAGGTGGGTCCGCACTTCAAGAGTTTTCTGACATCCCGTCAGTTTTCTTGGCCGGTGCCCCTTCCCACCCATCGCGCCCGGCGCTCTAATGGCCGCCGGGCCGTCCGGCAGACCGGGCCGCCGCACCACCGTCGCGCCCCGTCGCACCGCACCGCCGCCGCCGTTCCCCGCCGCATTCGCCCGGCAGGAGGAGACATGGACGTGAACCTCGCCGACCTCTTCGAGTCGGTCGTCGACACGGTGCCCGGCCGGGAGGCCCTGGTCCACGTCGACCACCCGGGCAGCGGCGCCGAGCGGCGGCTGACGTACGCGCAGCTCGACGCGGCGGCCGACCGGCTGGCCCACCACCTGCGCGACAGTGGCATCCGGCCCGGCGAGCACGTGGGCCTGCACCTCTACAACTGCGTCGAGTACCTCCAGACCCTCTGGGCGTGCCTGAAGATCCGGGCCGTGCCGGTCAACGTCAACTACCGCTATGTGGAGGAGGAGCTGGCCTATCTCTACCGCGACGCCGACCTGGTGGGCCTCGTCTTCGACGCGGAGTTCACCGGGCGGGTGGCGGCGGCGCTGCCGGGGGCGGAGCGGATCCGCCACCTCGTCCGCGTCGGCTCGCCGCCCGAGGGCGCCCCCCGGCCCCGGATCGAGCCCGTGCCCTTCACGGACGCCGAGGAATCGGGCGCGCCGGGGCGCGACTTCGGGCCGCGCTCCGGCGACGACCAGATCATCATCTACACCGGCGGCACCACCGGCATGCCCAAGGGCGTCATGTGGCGGCAGGAGGATCTCTTCTTCTCCGGCCTCGGCGGCGGCGCCCCGACGGGTGAGCCGGTGCGGCGGCCGGAGGAGCTCGCCGAGCGGGTCGCGGCGGGCGGCGAGGGCCTGGTCTTCTTCCCCACCGCCCCCTTGATGCACGGCACCTCCACGCTGACGGCGTTCATCGCCTTCGACTTCGGCCAAAAGGTGGTCCTGCACCGCAAGTACGTGCCGGAGGAGGTGCTGCGGACCGTCGCGAAGGAGCGGGTCACCTGCGTCTCGCTGGTCGGTGACGCCATGCTGCGGCCCCTGGTGGACTGTCTGGCCGGCCCGTTGCGGGGCACGGACTGCTCGTCGCTCCTCAGCGTCAGCAGCTCGGGGGCCGTCCTGTCGGACACCGTGCGGGAGGAGTTCGCGGCGCTCCTGCCGCACGTGGCGCTGGTGAACAGCTTCGGCTCGTCGGAGTCCGGCTTCAACGGCACCGCGACCGACGACGGTGGCCGGGGCCTGCGGGTGCGCGTCAACGACCGTACGGCCGTGGTCGACCCGGTGACGTACGAACCGGTGGGCACCGGCGAGGTCGGGCGCGTCGCGCAGCGCGGCCACGTGCCTCTCGGCTACTACAACGACCCGGCGAAGACGGCGGAGACGTTCTTCCACGCGCGGGGCGAGCGGTGGGTCCTGCTCGGGGACATGGCCACGGTCGGCGCGGACGGCGTGGTCACCGTGCTGGGGCGGGGCTCGCAGTGCATCAACACCGGTGGCGAGAAGGTCTATCCGGAAGAGGTCGAGGAAGCGCTCAAGGCCCACCCGGATGTCTACGACGTGCTGGTCACCGGCGTGCCCGACGCCCGGTGGGGGCACCGCGTCGCGGCCGTCGTCCAGCCCCGGCCCGGGGCCGGTCCGCTGACGCTCGGCGCGCTCCAGGAGCACTGCCGCGCCCGGCTGGCGGGGTACAAGGTGCCGCGCAGCGTCGTCCTCACCGACCGCGTCGAGCGGTCGCCCAGCGGCAAGGCGGACTACCGCTGGGCGCGGGCGGTGGCGTGCGGTGAGCGCGCCCCGTAGCGCTTTTGCCAGGTCTTGACGCGCGGGACACCTCCTGTGCGCGCGGTGGACACGGCGCACTCCGCGCGCGTTGGGGCGGCGGTGGCCGCGTGGGCCTTCAATCGGCGCGTCACCTTCCGTCCCCTGCCTCCAGGAGTCACCGTGACCCCCTTGTCCCGTCGTGGTTTCCTCGGCGCGGCCGCCGGCGCCGCCGCGCTCGGCGCCCTGCCGTCCTCGCTCCAGCAGGCCATGGCCGCGAGCTCGCCGTCCGGCAGGCTGGACGATGTCGAGCACGTGGTGATCTTCATGCAGGAGAACCGCTCCTTCGACCACTACTTCGGCACGCTCAGGGGCGTACGGGGCTTCGGGGACCGTTCCCTGCTGCGCTTCCCCGGCGGCTCCGACGTCCTGCGCCAGAGAACGCTCGGGCCGCTCGGCGGCGGCGTGCTGACGCCCTGGCACCTGGACACGGCCACCACCGACGCCCAGCGCGTGCGCGACCTCGACCACGGCTGGGCGGGGACGCACAGCGCCTGGCACGGCGGCAGATACGACAACTGGATACCCGCCAAGAGCGCCTGGACCATGGGCTACTACCAGCGCTCCGACATCCCCTTCCAGTTCGCGCTCGCCGAGGCGTTCACCCTCTGCGACCAGTATTTCTGCTCGGTGCAGGGGCCGACCAACCCCAACCGGCTCTACCAGTGGACGGGCATGATCGACCCGGGCGGCCGCGACGGCGGCCCGGTCACCGACAACTCCGAGAAGGGCTACACCTGGACCACCTACCCCGAGCGGCTCGACGCCGCCGGGATCTCCTGGCGCGTCTACCAGCAGCAGGACAACTACGACGACAACCCGCTGGCCTGGTTCAGCCGGTTCAAGAGCGCCGGGACCGACTCGTCGCTGTATGTCAATGGCATGCTGCGCCGGTCGGCCGCCGCCTTCAACCAGGACGTGGCCGCCGGCACGCTGCCCGCCGTGAGCTGGATCGTCGCCCCGGAGCGGCAGTCGGAGCACCCCGCCTACCCGCCCGCGTACGGAGCCGACTACACCGCGAAGTACGTCCTGGAGTCGCTGGCCGCGCACCCCGAGGTCTGGGCGAAGACGGTGGTCTTCCTGAACTTCGACGAGAACGACGGCTTCTTCGACCACGTCGCCCCGCCGGTGCCGCCCTCCGGCACCCCGGACGAGTTCATCGGCGGAGCCCCCATCGGGCTCGGGCCGCGGGTCCCGATGACCGTGATCTCACCGTGGAGCCGCGGCGGCTACGTCCACTCCGAGGTGCTCGACCACACCTCGCCGCTACGCTTCCTGGAGAACTGGACCGGCGTCAAGGAGCCCAACATCTCCGCCTGGCGGCGCACGGTGTGCGGCGATCTGATGAGCGCGTTCGACTTCGCCTCGAAGAACGCCTCCTTCCCCGCCCTGCCGGACACGACGGCCCTCGTCGCCGCCTGCGACAGACAGGACTCCCTGCCCGACGCCAGGCCCCCCGCCACCGCCGCCCGCCCCGTCCAGGAGGAGGGCACCCGCCCGGCCCGGCCGACCGGCTACGCCTTCGACACCACGTCCTGGACCGACACCGCCACCAACCGCCTCTGGTTCAAGGTCGTCAACACCGGCCGCCTGGGCGCGGGTTTCACGGCCTACGCCGTGAACCACCGGGCTTACGAGGCGTGGCACTACACCGTCCCGGTGGGCGGCAGCGCGAGCGACTACTTCAGCGCGCTCACGTACGGCGGCGGCAAGTACGACGTCGACCTGCACGGCCCCGACGGCTACCTCCGCGGCTTCAAGGGAGACGTCCGGACGTGGACGGACACGGCGAAGGGCCACCCGGAGGCGGCGGCGACGGCGTCGCCGGGCGGACTGCGGCTGACTCTGACGAACGGCGGCCGCGCCTCCGTGCTCTTCACCGTCTCGGACGGGACGACCACCACGGTCCCGGCCGGCGGCCGCGCGGAGCTGACGGTCGCGGTGGCTCCGGACGGGGCGTACGACGTGACGGTGACGGCGGACGCGGGCGACGGCTTCGAACGGCGGTTCGCGGGGCGGACCTTCGGGTAGGCGGGACCGGCGGCCGCCGCCGTCATCGAGGGGGCCCGGTCCCGCCCGGCTCGCCCGGCTGTCGGCGGGCCCGGTTTCATCGCGGTGTCAACGACCGTGACCACCGTCGGGGCGTTCAGAGCAGTGCGCCGCCCCGACCCGAAGTACGGGCAGGACGGCGATGTGATGACGAAGACCATCGGCCACGACGGCGGCGGAGGGAGTCGTCTGGTACGACTCCTGAGCCCTGCCCCGCACCGCCGCCCGGTTTCGACGACGGCCGGAACCGGGCAGACTCCCCGGCATGGCCGACGCAGCCGAGGGGATGTCACGCGCGCAGCTGGCCGAGTTGCAGCTCGGGCGGCTGCGCCGGACCCTGCGGCGTGTGTACGAGCGGGTGCCCTTCTACCGGCATGCCTTCGACGCCGCCGGTGTGCGGCCCGAGGACTGCCGGGGGCTCGGGGACCTCGCGCGGTTCCCGTTCACCACCAAGGGGGATCTGCGCGCGCACTATCCGTTCGGGATGTTCGCCGTGCCGGAGAGCGACGTGCGGCGGATCCACGCCTCCAGCGGTACCACGGGCACCCCGACCGTCGTCGGCTACACCCGGCGTGATCTGGACACGTGGGCCGAGGTCGTCGCGCGTTCGCTGCGGGCGGCCGGGGCCCGGCCCGGGGACAAGGTGCACGTGGCCTATGGGTACGGCCTGTTCACGGGCGGTCTCGGCGCGCACTACGGCGCGGAGCGGCTCGGCTGCACGGTGATTCCCGCGTCCGGCGGGATGACCGAGCGCCAGGTCCGGCTCCTGACGGATCTGCGCCCGGAGGTCATCATGGTGACGCCGTCCTACATGCTGGCCCTGCTGGACGAGTTCGGACGCCAGGGCATCGACCCCCGCTCCTCCTCGCTGCGGATCGGTGTCTTCGGGGCCGAGCCCTGGACGGAGGGGATGCGGCGGGAGATCGAGGAGCGGTTCGCTCTCGACGCGGTGGACATCTACGGTCTGTCCGAGGTGATGGGCCCGGGCGTCGCGCAGGAGTGCGTGGAGACCAAGGACGGGCCGCACATCTGGGAGGACCACTTCTTTCCCGAGGTCGTGGACCCGGTCACGGGCGAGGTGCTGCCCGAGGGCGAGCACGGGGAGCTGGTCCTCACCTCGCTCACCAAGGAGGCCATGCCGGTCGTCCGTTACCGCACCCGCGACCTCACCCGGCTGCTCCCCGGCACCGCCCGCCGCGCCTTCCGGCGCATGGAGCGGATCACCGGGCGCAGCGACGACCTGATCATCGTGCGCGGGGTCAACCTCTTCCCGGGCCAGGTCGAGGAGATCGTGCTGCGCACCCCGGGCGTCGCCCCGCACTTCCAGCTGCGGCTGACCCGCGAGGGCAGGATGGACCAGCTGACCGTGCGCGCCGAGGCCCGCCCCGGCGTGGCAGCGGGGCAACGCGCCGAGGCGGCCGGGGAGATCGCTCGCGGGGTGAAGGAGGGCATCGGGGTGTCGGCCGCCGTGGAGATCGTGGACCCCGGCACCCTGGAGCGTTCGACGGGCAAGCTCAGGCGCGTGGTGGACGAGCGTGTGCGGAAGCCGTGAGCGGGGTCAGAGCGCGCTCCCCCGGGACCGCCAGTGCGGGTCGCGCAGCCGGCGTTTGTAGAGCTTGCCGTTGGGGTCGCGGGGCATGTCGGCGATGAAGTCGACGGCCCGGGGGCGCTTGTAGCCCGCCAGGTGGCGGGCGCAGTGGGCGAGGAGCTCCGTGGCCAGCGGGGTGCCGGGGGCGTGGCCGTCGGCCGGCTCCACCACGGCTCGCACCTCCTCGCCCCAGTCGTCGTGCGGGACGCCGAAGACGGCGGCGTCGGCCACGGCGGGGTGGGCGAGGAGCACGGATTCGATCTCGGCGGGGTAGATGTTGACCCCGCCGGAGATGATCAGGTCGATCTTGCGGTCGCGGAGGAAGAGATAGCCGTCCTCGTCGAGAAAGCCGAGGTCGCCGACGGTGAAGAAGTCGCCGATGCGGTTCTCGCGGGTCTTGCCGTCGTCCTTGTGATAGGTGAAGCCGCCGGTGGTCATCTTCATGTGGACGGTGCCGAGTTCACCGGCGGGCAGTCGTCGGCCGTCGTCGTCGAAGACGGCGAGTTCGCTGATGGGCCAGGCCCTGCCGACGGTGCCGGGCTTCTTGAGCCAGTCCTCGGCGGTGGCGAAGGCTCCACCGCCCTCGCTGGCCGCGTAGTACTCCTCGACGCAGTTGCCCCACCACCGGATCATCGCGCGCTTGACGTGGTCGGGGCAGGGCGCGGCGCCGTGGACGGCGTGCCGCATGGAGGAGACGTCGTACGCGGCCCGTACGGGTTCCGGCAGCGCGAGCAGCCGCTGGAACTGGGTGGGGACCATGTGGGTGTGCGTGCAGCGGTGGGTGTCGATGAGGCGCAGCATCTCCTCGGGCGTCCATTTGTCCATCACCACCAGCCGGTGGCCGAGGTGCAGGGAGGCGGCCGCGAACTGGAGGACGGCCGTGTGGTAGAGCGGTGAGCAGACGAGGTGGGTGTTGTCGTCGAACGGCTTGATGCCGAAGATGCCGAGGAATCCGCCGAGATGGCTCTCCTCGGGCGGTTTCCCGGGCAGGGGACGGCGGATGCCGCGTGGCCTGCCAGTGGTGCCGGAGGTGTAGTTCATGACCCAGCCGAGCGTCCGGTCGGCCGGCGGGGTGCCGGGGCGCCCCGCGAGGAGCCCCTCGTACGGGCGGAAGCCGGGGATGTCGCCGACGGCGTAGCGGAGTCCGGCGGGCAGTCCCGCGCCGTCGGCGGCGGTGGTCGCGGCGGCCGCGAACCGCTCGTGGGCGATGAGCGCTCCCGCCTCCGAGTCCGCCACGATCCAGGCGATCTCCTCGCCGAGGAGGTGGTGGTTGACGGGCACGAGGTAGAAGCCGGCCTGGGTGGCGGCGAGGTAGGCGGTGAGGAGCTCCTCGCCGTTGGGGAGGACGACGGCGAAGGAGTCGCCCCGGCGGAGTCCTGCGGCGCGCAGGCCGCGGACCAGCCGGTTGGCGGCGGCGTGGAGTTGGCCGGCGGTCCGGGTGCGGCCGTCGGGGGTGACGAGCACGGTGCGTTCCGGGTCGGCGGTGGCCTGTGCCCAGAACCCTTGGGGGTGCGGCATGGGGTGCTCCCGTCCTCGGTCTCAGCGCTCGGTTGCCGGCGCGCCGGAGGTGTCCGGCCCGGCCCGGCCCGCGATGCGGTTCATCCGGTCGATCGCCCGCTCGAAGCCGGCCGTCAGGTCGTCGAAGACGGCCTGGACGGCGCGCCGGGAGTTCATCCGCCCCACGATCTGACCGACCGGTGTGCCGAGCAGCGGCTCCACTTCGTACTTCTGGATGCGGGACAGGGCCTCGGCGACGAGCAGCCCTTGCAGCGGCATGGGCAGCGGGCCGGGGCCGCCCGGGTCGTCCCAGGCGTCGGTCCAGGCCGTGCGCAGCTGGCGGGCCGGTTTGCCGGTGAGCGCGCGGGAGCGCACGGTGTCGCCGGAGCCCGCGGCCAGGAGCTTCGCGGTCAGGGCGGGCGAGTGCAGCTCGGCCTCCTCCGTGGTGAGCCAGACCGAACCCAGCCAGACGCCCTGGGCGCCCAGTGCGAGCCCGGCGGCGATCTGTTCGCCGCTGCCGATGCCACCGGCGGCCAGGACGGGCAGCGGGTCGACGGCCCGTACGACCTCGGGGGTGAGGACCATGGTGGCGATCTCGCCGGTGTGGCCGCCGGCCTCGTAGCCCTGGGCGACGACGATGTCGATGCCCGCCTCGGCGTGGCGGACGGCGTGCCGGGCGCTCCCGGCGAGCGCGGCGACGAGGACGCCGCCGGCGTGGGCCCGCCGGACGACGTCGGCGGGTGGCGGGCCGAGGGCGTTGGCCAGCAGCCTGATCGGGTGCTCGAAGGCGACGTCGAGCTGGGCGCGGGCGACCTCCTCCATCCAGCCGGTGATGCGCCACCCGGAGCGGTCCCCGGCGGCGAGTGCGGGTACGCCGTGCCGGGCGAGGGTCTCCTGGACGAAGCGCCGGTGCCCGTCCGGGATCATGGCGTCGACGTCGGCTTCGGTGACGCCCTCGACCTTCCTGGCGGGCATGACGACGTCGAGCCCGTACGGCTTGCCGTCGATGTGCGCGGCCATCCAGTCGAGGTCCCGCGCGAGGGCGCCGGGCTCGGCGTACCGCACGGCGCCGAGCACGCCGAGTCCCCCGGCGCGGGTGACGGCCGCGGCCACCGCGGGGAAGGGGGTGAAGCCGAAGACCGCGTGCTCGATTCCCAGTCGCCGGCTCAGCTCCGTCTGCATGGGCGGCAGGATGCCGCAGCGGGCCGGGCGAGGGAAGGGTTTTTCTGACGCAACGTCAGATCGGACGGGTCATCTGCGGTACCGCTCCCCCTGCGTGGCCCGCGTCCGGCGCAGCGCGGCGACCTGGCGGTGGAGCTCGACGGCCTCCGTGGAGCGGCCGAGCTGTTCCAGGCAGTGGGCCTCGTCGCTGCGGCTGGTCAGGGCGTCGGGGTGGTCGGCGCCCAGGACGCGCTGGCGGGCCTGGGCCACCTCGCGGTAGCGGGCGAGGGCCTCGGTCCAGCGGCCGAGCCAGCCGAGGGCGACCGCGATCTCGCGGCAGCTGACCAGGGTTTCGGGGTGCTCGGCGCCCAGCACCCGCTCGCGGATCGCGCACACGTCGCGCGCCTCGGCGAGCGCCTCCTCCCAGTGGCCGAGGCGGCCGAGGTTGACGCCGAGGCAGTGCCGGGCCCGCAGGGTGTCGGGGTGCTCCGGCCCCTGGGCCTGGGTGCGCTCGTCGACGAGCTCGCGGAAGAGCCGGAGCGCCTCCGCGCTGCGGCCGAGCCGGCCCAGGCAGATGCCCGCCTCGTAGCGGGCGGCGAGCGTGTCGGGGTGGTCGGCACCGAGGGCGCGCTGCCGCGCGGCGGCCACCTCGCGGTAGGTCCGCAGCGCGTCGGTCCAGCGGCCCAGCTGGCCCAGCGCGTAGCCGACCTCGTAGCGGGTGACGAGGGTGTCGGGGTGGCTCGCGCCCAGGACGCGGGCGCGGGCGTCGGCGACCTCGCGCGCCATGGCGTACGACTCCTCCAGGCGCCCCAGCCGGCCCAGGTTGAAGGCGAGGTTGTGGCGGCAGCGCAGGGTGTCGGGGTGCTCGGGGCCCATGGTGCGGTCGCGGGCGGCGAGCACGGCGGCGTAGACCTCGTGGGCCTCGGCGTACCGGCCGAGCTGCCCGAGCACGTACGCGGTCTCCTGCCGGGCGGCGAGCGTGTCCGGGTGGTCGGCGCCCAGGACGCGCTCCCGGCCGGCCGCGGCGCGGGCGTACTCGCGCAGCGCGTCGGCGGGGCGGCCCTGCCTGCTGAGGGTGAAGGCGGCCTCGTAGCGGCTGGCGAGGGTGTCGGGGTGGTCGGCGCCGAGGACGCGCTCGCGCTCGGCGGCGACCTCGCGGTGCGCCTCGCCGGACTGGGTCCAGCGGCCCAGCCTGCCGAGGCGGAGCGCCTCCTGGTGGCGGCTCGCGAGGCCGGCGACGGCCTCCGGGGACGGCGGCGGCAGGGTGGTGCCGGGGCGCACCGCGGCGGGCCCGGTCCAGGCGCCGGTGAGCGAGGCGGCCGGGTCGGGCGGCGGGGCGGGCAGGACGCCAGGGCCGGTCGCCTTGGAACCGGTGGTCATGTTCCGGGCCCAGTGCGGGAGCCGGGGCGGTTCGGGCAGGCGCACGGAGGCGCGCAGGGGGCGCGGCCGGGCCTCGGGGAGCGTGCGGGGGACCGACGGGGCGTGCCCGGACAGGGCTAGCTCCAGCAGCCGTTCGTGGAGGTCACCGGCGTCGGGCGGCCGGGCGTCGGGGTCCTTGGCGAGCAGGTCGAGGACGATCTCCTCGAATTTTCCGGGCAGTTCGGGGCGAATCTCCCGCAGGGGGGTGGGCGGGGTGTCGCGGTGGCCGACGAGGACGGCCCAGGCGTCGTCCATGTCGAAGGGCGGGGCGCCGGTGGCGATCTCGTACAGCACGCAGCCCAGGGAGTAGAGGTCGCTGCGGTGGTCGACCTGGCCGCCGCCGATCTGTTCGGGCGACATGTAGTGCGGGGTGCCCATGGCGATGCCGGTGCCGGTGAGACGCGAGGACGGCGCGGAGAAGCCGATGTCGTGGCCGAGGCGGGCGATCCCGAAATCGCATATCTTCACGGCGCCGTCGGTCAGCCGCATGATGTTGGCGGGCTTGAGGTCGCGGTGCACCACGCCCTGCCGGTGGGTGTAGGCGAGCGCCGCGGCGACCTGCTCGGAGATCCCGATCACCTCGGGCACGGGCAGCGGCCGCTGGTCGTTGTCCTCCATGAGCTCGCTGAGGTTTTGGCCGTCGAGCAGCTCCATGACCAGGAACAGCACGCCGTCGGACTCGCCGAAGTCGTGGATGACGGTGATGCCGCGGTGCTGGAGCCCCGCGGCGAGGCGGGCCTCGCGGCGGAACCGCTCGCGCAGCACGCGCAGATAGGACTGCTCGTGCTGGGGCCCCATCGGTTTGAGGCACTTGACGGCCACCTGGCGGCCGAGCGATTCGTCGCGGGCCCGCCACACCTCGCCCATGCCGCCCCGCCCGATCCGTTCGAGCAGCAGGTACCGGCCCTGGATCAGCCTGGATTCCGCCATCCCTCGCCGCCGCCCCCGTCGCGTCGCTGTGCCTCCCCCGGCCCGTCCAGTATGGCGGCCCGTCTTTGCAGGTTGTAGGAGGAAGGGCGGCTACCGGCGCCCATCCTGCCGACGGCCCGGAGGATGTGTTTGGGCGGGAGTTGCCATCGTACGGTGGCGGGGACCGAGCGCAGGACGGTACCCGCGAGGCACAAGCGGCGGGTGACGACGGAAGGGGCAGGGGCGGGACGTCCGTAGAGCTCGTGCGCGTAGGCGGGCAGGGCTCCGTACGCGAGGGAGGCCACCGTCCCCCACAGCAGGGCGCGCGCGGGCCTGAGCAGGGGGCGCACCGGCGGGCGGCGCAGGAAGCCGTCGACCTGACGCGCCTCGGGGGTGAGGGCCAGGCCGGGCCGCGCCTTCTCGAAATAGGCCACCATCGCTTCCGTCGAGGCCGGGACGCCGGCGGGGTCGAGGCCCACGAGGCGGGCGGAGGCGCGGTGCTCCTCCAGGAAGGCGTCGGCCTGGGCCGCGGTGAGCGGGATGCCGGAGCGGCGGACGACGTGGAGATAGGAGTCGACCTCGGCGCAGTGCACCCACAGCAGCAGTTCGGGGTCGTCGACGGCATAGCGCTCGCCGGTGTCCGGGTCGGTGGCGGACAGCCGCCGGTGGATGCCACGGACGGCCGCGCCCGCGCGCTCGGCGGCCTCCGTGGTGCCGTAGATGGTGGTGCCCACGAAGTGCGCGGTCCGCCGCAGCCGCCCCCAGGCGTCCTGCCGGAAATCGGAGTTCTGCGTCACCCCGCGGACCGCGCGCGGGTGCAGCGCCTGGAGCCACAGCGCGCGGATGCCCGCGATCCACATCATCGGGTCGCCGTGCAGCTGCCAGGCGACCGAGGCGGGCCCGAAGAGCCCGGGGTCGGCTTGCGGCATGGGCGCACCTCCGGCGGTCGGCTGCGGATCCTACGATACGGGGCACCGGCGCCGCCCAATCCCCTCCGGAACACGGGTGGTTGACGGTCCTGAGGAGGGGGCGCGCGGAGCAGGGCCCCGATCGCCGCCGCCCGCGCCACGGCCACCGCACTGACATGCGGTCATTCCCCACCCCGGAGCGGCTGATTCACTACTCTCTGAGCGGTGGCGACAAGCGAGACAGACAACGGACACACCCACCGCGACCTCACCGGCCACCGGCCGGACCTCGACAAGGACCTCGACCGGCTCGGGGAGCAGCTGGCCGAATTCGCCCGCACGCAGGAGCGCATGCGCGGGTTACTGGGGGCGATACTCGCGGTCAGCGGGGAGCTGGACCTCCCCGTGGTGCTGCGCCGCATCGTGACCACCGCCATGGAGCTGGTCGGGGCCCGCTACGGAGCTCTCGGCGTCCTGGACGAGGACGGCACGGAGCTCGCCGAGTTCATCCCCGTGGGCCTGGCCGAGGAGGAGAGACAGAAGCTGGCCGGAGTGGCGCTCCCGCACGGCCGGGGGCTGCTGGGCCTGCTCATCAACGATCCGCGGCCGCTGCGCGTCGAGGCGATCCCCGAGCATCCGCAGGCGTCGGGGTTCCCGCCGGGCCACCCTCCGATGCGCTCGCTCCTCGGGGTCGCCATCACCGTACGCGGCAAGGTCTACGGCAATCTCTACCTCACCGACCGCGAGGACGGCGGCGCCTTCGACGCCGCCGACGAGGCCGTGGTGATCGCGCTGGCCGGCGCGGCCGGTGTCGCCATCGAGAACGCCCGCCTGTACGGGCAGGTGCGCGCGGGCGCGGAGCAGTTCCAGCGGCTGCTGCTGCCGAGCCTGCCCGACCTCTCCCCCTTCGGCTCCTGGGCCGTCTACCAGCCGGCGGCGGACCCGGCGCTGCTCGGCGGCGACTGGTACGACGCGATGGTGCTGCCCGACGGCACCCGCGTGGTGATCGTCGGCGATGTCCTCGGCCACGATGTGCGGGCCGCCGCCACGATGGCGCAGATCCGCAACATGCTGCGGGCCCTGGCCTTCGACTCCGACGCGCTGCCCAGCGAGCTGCTCAGCCGTCTCGACCGCACTCTGGAGGCCGTCACGGAGCCCACGATGGCCACCGTCTGCGTGGCCCGCATCGCGCCGTGCGAGGGCGGCTGGTCGCTCCTGTGGAGCAGCGCGGGCCATCCCCCGCCGCTCGTGGTGACGGAGGGCGGCGACACGCGCTTCCTCGACGCCGACGCCGACGTGCCGATCGGGGTCGACGCGCGCCTCGTCCGCCGCGACCACCGGCACGTCCTGCCGCCGGGAGCGACCGTCCTGATGTTCACCGACGGGCTGGTCGAACACCCGGGCCGCGACTTCGACGAGGGCCTGCGCATGGTCGCGACCGTCGCCGCGGCACACGCCGGCCGCCCCCTGGACGTCCTGGCCCAGGCGGTGGCGGACGCCCGCCCGGGCGACGGCCACGACGACATGGCGATCCTGGCACTGCGGACACCAGAGGGGAGTTGAGCGGCCGGGGGCCGTACGACGCGCGGATTCAGCGCCGCACCCTCGGCATCCCCAGGCCGATCCAGGAGATGATCTCGCGCTGGATCTCGTTGTTGCCGCCGCCGAAGGTGAAGATGACGGCGCTGCGGTAGCCGCGTTCGAGTTCGCCGTGGAGGGCCTCGCCCGCCGAGCCCTCCTTGAGGGGGCCCGCGGCGGCGAGGATCTCCATGAGCCAGGCGTAGGCGTCGCGGCGCGCCTCGGAGCCGTAGACCTTGGCGGCCGAGGCGTCCTGCGGGGTGAGGGTGCCCCGCTGGAGGGCGTCCACCATCTGCCAGTTGAGGAGCTTCATCGCGTCGAGGCGCAGGTGCGTGCGGGCCAGCCGGCCGCGGACCCAGCCGAGGTCGGCGACGCGGCGGCCGTCGGGCAGCCGGGTGCCCGCGGCCCAGCGCCGGACGTCGCGCAGGGCGCGGATCGCGGTGGCGCCGTGGGCGGCGAGGGTGACGCGCTCGTGGTTGAGCTGGGTGGTGATCAGCCGCCAGCCCTTGTTCTCCTCCCCGACCCGGTTGCGGACGGGCACGCGGACGTTCTCGTAGTAACCGGCGGTGGTGCCGTGGGAGGCAAGAGTTTCGATGGGGGTGCAGGAGTAGCCGGGGGCGCTGGTCGGCACGAGGAGGATGCTGATGCCGCGGTGGGGCGGCACGCCCTCCTCCACCGGGGCGGTGCGCACGGCGAGCCAGATCCAGTCGGCGGTGTCCCCGTTGGTGGTCCAGATCTTCTGTCCGTTGACGACGTAGTCGTCGCCGTCGCGCACCGCGCGGGTCTTGAGCGAGGCGAGGTCGGTGCCCGCGTCGGGCTCGCTGTAGCCGATGGCGAAGTCGATCTCGCCGGAGAGGATCCTCGGCAGGAAGTACGCCTTCTGCTCGGGGGTCCCGTACTGCATGATCGTCGGTCCGACGGTGTTGAGCGCCATGAGCGGCAGGGGCACCCCGGCCTGTGCGGCCTCGTCGAAGAAGACGAACTGTTCCATCGGGGTCATCCCGCCGCCCCCGTACTCCTTCGGCCAGCCCACGCCCAGGCGGCCGTCGGCGCCGAGCCGGCGGACGGTGTCGCGGTAGAAGCGCTTCTGCCGGGCGGGGTCGGTGTGCCGGGCGTAGGCGTGGTCGGGGACGAGAGTGGCGAAGTAGTCCCGCAGTTCGGCGCGAAGCCGCCGCTGCTCCGGTGTGTGGTCGAGGTCCATGGGCCCTCCGTAAGGTCGCGCCCTCGCCGCGGGTGACGGCGCACACACTAGAACCCGTTGCAGAAATCCGGAAGGCGGCGGGAACGACGGCGGGCCGGTCGCCACTGGCGACCGGCCCGCTGCATTCCGGTGGAGGCGTCAGCGCCCCGCGTGCTTGCGGTGGCGTCCGCCGCTGGGCGCGGAGCCGCTGCCCGCGGCCCGCCTGCGCCCGCTCGGCACGGTCCCGTGGACGTGCCCGGCGTCCTGCTCGTCCAGCTCGCGGGAGAGGCCGAAGCGCTCCATCAGCGGCAGCCGGTGCAGCTGGGGCAGCACCCAGGCGTGCCAGACGCCGGTCACGAAGAAGATCGCGGAACCGGCGATCAGCACCGAGCCGAGGGTGTCCGTGGGGTAGTGGGCACCGACGTACATCCGGGAGAAGGCGACGAGCAGCACCGCGAGGACGCCGCAGACCAGGACGGTCCGGCGGTGACGGGTCTTACGGAGGAGGAAGTACGCGGCGACCACCACGGCGACGGTGAAGGCGGTGTGGCCGCTGGGGAAGCTGTTGGAGCCGATCTCGGGGTCGAGCATGAATTCCCGGGGCGGCCGGGGACGGGCCACGATCGCCTTCGCCAGCTGCGTGCTGTTCCAGCCGACCGCGACGACGAGGAAGGTGGCCACCGCGCGCATCGGCCGCCGCCGCACAAACAGCAGCCAGCCGCTCCAGACCGCGAGGATCACGACGCCGGCCACCGGCGAGGCCAGATAGCTGACCCCCTCCATCGTGTGATTCAGCCAGCCGGTGCGGAGCGTCTGGATCGTGCGGTCCAGCTTGAGATCGTGCGGCTGGATCAGGTGGGTGTGCGCGGCGACCAGTCCCAGTGTGATCGCGAGCGCGAACAGCAGGACGGAGTTGCGCAACCAGTGGCGCACGTACGGCATGGGTGGGGCGTCCTTTGTATCGGTAGGGCGGTACCGGCACGGCAGTACACGCGCAGGTGACGAGCGCAATGCCGCGCGGGTCGTCGGCACGGCTGTACGCAAAGCTACACGCGCGGCCCACGCGCCCCGTCCCCCTCTTCCCGGGCTCTCCCCGGGCCGGACCCCACGATGCGACGGCGCGTTACCGTACGCATACGGAAACAGTATCCTCGGGCGCCTGCGAAGATCCGGACCGTGCCACGCGGCGCCCATGCGCCCCCGGTGGCGACGAACCCGGCGGCATGCGTACGAAAGAGGGCAGAACACTGACCGGCAGCACACCCGAACGCCCGAAGCGGGGGCGGCCGTCCCGGCTGTCGCGCGAGCACATCGTCACCGCCGCCTACGAGATCATCCTCAAGGAGGGCGCGGAGAACCTGACGATGCGCCGGCTGGCCAGTGCGCTGGGGAGCACGGCGATGGCGGTCTATCACCACGTGCGGGACAAGGACGAGTTGCTGACGCTGACCCTGGAGCACGCCGCCCGCACACTGCCGAGGCCGGAGCTGCCCGAGGAACCGCGGGAGCGGCTGGCGGCGGTCTGCGGGCTGATGCACCAGGCGTTCGTGAGCAATCCGTGGGTGGTGCCCATCGTCGCGCGCGGGGAGCCCGCGGGCATGCCCGCGGTGTGGATGACGGAGGAGATCGTCGGCGCGCTCGTCGGCTGCGGGCTCAGCCGGGAGAGGGCGGTCGAGGCGCACCGGACGATCTGGTACTACACGACCGGGCAGATCCTCGCGACCGTGCCGCGAACGGGCGGGCCGCAGCCGCCGCCACAGGACCGGGCCGCGGCCGACAGTGAGCACCCGGCCGGGGCGGAGGGGCCTCACGGCTATCTGCGGGGGGTGCGGCACATCCTCGACGGGGTGCTCCCGGCGCCCGGCGCCCACTGAGAGCGCCTGCGCAATTCCTCCGCCCCCGCCCCCGACAGCCGGTCGAGGGCGGCCGGGCGGCCGGTGAGGAGCAGCAGGATCGAGCCGATCGGGCCCTCCACCTCGCGCCCCTCCCCCGCGGCCCAGACGGTGTCCGTCGCGGCGATGCGCAGGCCCCAGAGGTTCTTGCGGGCGTGGAAGGGGAAGCCCGTCATCCAGACGCGGGTGGCGGCGACGGCCGCCGCCCGTAGCGGCATCTCGCGCGGCCTGCCCAGGGGCAGCGCGATGTCCTGGCCGTGCACGAGGACGTCCAGGAGCGGCTCCAGGTGGGTCGTCCCGACGGCGTGGCGGCGGGAACCGGCCGTCTGCCGGATCTCGGCGGCCAGCGCCGCGCCGGGCCGCCGCGCGGCATAGCGCCGGGCGGTGTCGCGCACCATGCGGTGGAAGCTGCCCCGTGCCCGGACGAGATTAATCAGCGTGGCGCCGGGGCCGGTGTGCGACAGGGCGAGGTGGGCGGCGACGTCGCGCACGCGCCAGCCCTCGCAGAGGGACGGGCGCTCCCACTCCTCGTCGGAGAGCCGGTCCAGCAGGTCGGCGAGGCTCCGGCGCTCGGCACAGGTGGTCCGCCAGACCTCTTCGACGTCCATTCCGCTGATCACCCCCGCTGGCGTAACGGTATGCCCATTTTAGTCGCCTTTGGGTGCTCCGGAAACTCCCTCCTGAGGCAGGGACCGCGCATGGCCGGTTTCCGGCCCCGCGCTCAAGGCGGCTCAACCGGCACGGCGTTGGGCGAGTCCTGCTCCGTGCATCTGTCCATCGGAAAGGGAGGGGCCGTAGAGCATGAAGGTACGCACGATCCACAGAGCGCTGATGGGGGCGCTGGCCACCGTCGCGGTGACCGCGACCGCACTCACCGCACCCGCCTCGGCCGCGGGCCGTGGCACCGACCCGCACGCCGCCACCCGGAGCGCGATGGAGGCCCAGGTGCGGGCCGGGGTGCCGGGAGTGCTGGGGCAGAGCGTGGGAGAGGACGGCGGCTGGCAGGGATCCGCCGGGGTCGCGGACCGCACCACGCACCGGCCGCGCGCGGCGCACGACCGCTTCCGGGTCGGCAGCATCACGAAGGCGTTCACCTCCGTCGTCCTGCTCCAGCAGGAGGCCGAGGGCAAGCTCCGGCTCGACGACACGGTCGACCACTGGCTGCCCGGCGTGGTCCGGGGGCACGGCCACGACGGGCGTGAGATCACGGTCCGTCAGCTCCTCAACCACACCAGCGGGATCTTCAACTACACCGAGGACGCGGGCGTGCGGGAGGACCTCACCTCGGGCTTCTACCGGCACCGGTTCGACGTGCACACCCCGCGGCAGCTCGTGGACATCGCCATGGCCCACGCGCCGGACTTCCGGCCCGGCCGGGGCTGGCACTACTCCAACACCAACTACGTCCTCGCCGGCATGATCGCGGAGAAGGTGTCCGGCCGCCCGTACGCCACCGAAGTCACCCGGCGCGTCCTCGGCCCCCTCCACCTGCGGGCCACCACCTTGCCGGGCGACTCGCCATGGATGCCGGACCCGCACGGGCGGGCGTACGGGAAGCTGGACAGCGCCCCCGACGCGAAGATCCACGACGTCACGGACTTCAACCCGTCGTGGGCCTACGCGGCGGGCGAGATCGTCTCCACGACGGGCGACCTCAACCGCTTCTACCACGCGCTGCTCGGCGGAAAGCTCCTCCCGGAGCGCCAGCAGCGGGAGTTGCTGACCGCGGTGCCGACCGGTGGGGAAAGCCCGATCACGTACGGGCTCGGCGTCTACACCACGACGCTGTCGTGCGGGGTGAAGGTGTGGGCGCACGACGGCGGCATCCCCGGATCGACCTCTGTCGTGTCCTCGACGCCGGACGGGCGGCACACCGCGGCGTTCAACCTCAACGCCGACTGGACGGGCGACGTCATGGCCCTGATCGAGGCGGAATACTGCGGGAAGGTGCCGGGCACGGTGGCCTCACCGGGGCTGGACGCGAGCCCCGCGCGCTGACCGGCCGAAACGCGACGGCTCCCGCCGGAGGTCCGGCGGGAGCCCTCGCGTGTGCGGGCCGGGTCAGCCCTGGCAGACGCCGCGCTCGTAGTCGTACGTGGCGGTCGCCTTCGAGAACTTCCACTGCGGGGCGAGCAGCTCGGCGTCGAGCTGCTTGGCCGCCTCCGGGCTCTCCACGATGTACCCGAAGTCCTGGAGCCAGGACGGGTAGAGGTTCTTGGAGCCGATGTAGAAGGCGGAGTCGTCCACGGAGACCAGCTTGTGGTGCTGCGCGTACGGATGGCCGTCGGCCCACTTGGCGCTGTCGGAGCTACGGGCGGTGGCGAGCTGGAGGTTGGAGCACATCGCCGCCTTGGCGCCCTGCTGCCCGCCGGTGATCAGCGCGAGACGGTTGCGCAGCAGGTCGCTGATCTCGGACAGCGACTTGATCTGCGAGTAGCCGCCGCTGCCGACGGCACCGCGGTTGGCGGGGTCGCTCACCACGATGCGGACCTTCACCCCGGCCGCCATCTTCGCGGCGAGGGCGTCGTAGAGGCGCACGTCGTAGCGCGGGAGCGGCGGGCAGGTGGCGTTGAGGTCCTGCTGCGAGATCTCGACGTGGCTCTTCGCGCTGCCGACCAGCGCCCGCAGGGCGCTCTCCTCGGGGTTGACCGTGTCGTAGTCACGGTCGGCGTTGGTGTTGTCGTGCAGGCCCACGACGCACTTGGTGTCGGAGGCACTCGGCAGGTCCGGGCGGAACGCGGAGGACGCGTCCTTGTCCTTGATGCCGACGCCGAGGCCGCCGACGGCGATCACCGGCACTTCGCCCTTGGGGGCGGCAGCCTTGGGGTTCGCGTCCTTCTCCAGCGTCGGCATGCAGCCGGCGCCGTTGGACGACGCGAACCAGACGCTCGCGATGTTGCCCTTGTTCTGGCACGTCCAGGACCAGAGCGTGTCCAGATAACGGCCCGCCGAGCCGGCGGCGGGGCCGGTCAGCGCGAGGTCGACGTCCGACACCGGGTGGGCCGTGTCGACGTAGTCGTCCTTCCAGCCGTTGATGCCACCGGTGATCGCCGACTCGCCGTCCACGACGAGGAGTTTGGAGTGGTTCCACGAGAACGCGGTCTTCGACGTGGTCATCGACGCGACATTCAGCGTGACATCGCCCGCGGCCTTGCCCAGCTTGGAATTGAGCTCGTCACGGTATTTCGACGGCACCACATTCAGGTGGTAGACGGGAGCGGCGCCGACGAGTATCCGGACCTTCGGCTTGTTGCCGGATTCCACGGACGCTTTCAGGCCGGCGACGATCGCGTCCTGGAACGCGCCGTTGGGGAAGGGCGCGAGGGTGGATATGTCGACCGTGCGCTTCGCCTTGGAGATGTTCTCCGTCATCTTGGCGAGCAGCCGCTTCGTACCGGGGCGTCCGGCGCACTTGTCGTCGCCCCAGCAGCCGGGGGTCTGGAGCAGCCAGTCCGCCGGGTCGGCGGAGGAGGTGTCCAGCTTGTTACCGCTGGTGCGCTCCCAGACGTCGCCTTCGAGTCCCGGCGAGACCTGACGCAGCGTCCGCTCCACGGCGTCGAGGTGCGGGGCGCCCGAGCCGTCGGCGGAATCCGCGAGGGCCGGTGCGGCGGGCAGCACGGCGAGCGCTATGGCCGAGGCCGCCGCGCTCCCTGCGAGACGGTTTAAACGGCGGAGGCGGTGGCGAGCCAAATTCTTCGCATCCTTATGGAGGTGTCAGACATGTCAAGTGGGTAACACCCTGAAGTTATCAGCCCGGCGGGTGCACGCCGTCCCCCGGCCGAACGGTCCCGCACCCCCATCCGGCCGTCCGGAAAATCGTGCTTGCGGCCCTTGACAATCCCAGCCATCCCGCCCCGAACGGCCCTGGGCAACCCCGAGAGCCTTCAGGGGCATTCGTACATCTCGCGTATGACCCGGCCTCCGGCCACCGGTCTTCGGATGTACGGCACACGGGCTCCTGGACGGATGCCCGGCCGCCCTCCCCCGCCATAGCTTCTTGATCAGCGGCTGACCCGCCGTCGATCGACCCGAAGTGAGGCACACCATGTACGGCAAGGCATTCGCACCCGAGTACCGGGGTTCGCTGGGCGACCTCTCGGTGAACGCCTCGCTGGAAGAAGTCCTGGAGACGGCCCTGGCGAGGCGTGCGGAGGCCGAACTCCGCGGCGAGGCACTGGAGTCGGCGCACGCCGGGCTCGCCGTCGCCGAGGCGTACCGGCGCCTGGGGCACGTCGCACAGGCGGAGGCCGCGTGGAAGGCCAGCTACCGCGCGGCGCGGCGGGCCGGGGACCGCGGGGCGATGGCCTGGGCGGTGTGGAGCGGCGGGACCCTCGCCCGGCAGCGCGGCGCGCTCGCCCTGGCCTGGCGCTGGCTGTCCCTGGCCGCCGAACTCGCCGAGCAGGGCGGTGACATCGTGGCCCGCGGCTACTCCCTCGCCGGGCTCGCCGAGACGGGCCGCATACAGGGCGACTACCAGGCCGTCGGCGAACTGCACGAGAAGCTGCTCGCCGAGGCCAGGCGGCGCGGCGAGGCCAGGCACACGGTGTGGGCGCTGGAGGGCATCGCGCAGATGCACCGCAACACCGGTTCGTACGACACCGCCCTGGCGATGTTCGAGGAGGCGGCCGCGATAGCCGGCGCGGCCGACGACGCCCGCGGCCGCGCCTGGGCCCTGCGGGGCATCGCGGACGTGCTGTCCGTACGGGGCGAGACCGGGCGGGCCCTGGCGCTGCTGTCGGAGGCGGAGGCCACCTGCCGGGAGATGCGGCTGGTGAGCGCGCTGGCGTACAACCACAAGATGCGCGGCAACGTCCTCTTCCGCGCGGGGCGGTACGCGGAGGCCGAGGCCTGTTACAGCGGCGCCCTGGAGGAGTTCCGGGCCATGGACGAGCCGCGCGGCACGGCGCTCGCCCGGCTGGGGTGGGTCAAGGCCCGGGCCCGGCTGGGCCGCGACGCGGCGGAGACCGCCGCCGACCTCGACGAACTCCACGACACGCTCGGTGCGATCGGCCTGCTGCACGCGCGGGACATGGTCGACAAGGCACGGGCCGAACTCGGCGTCCTGCCCACCGGCTGACGCCTCGGCCCCCGCCCCGCGCACACACGCGCCACCGGTCCACCACAGGAGAGAGAAGCTTCCATGACCACGTACGCCGGACCGCGGACGACCGCGCCCAGCACCCTCGCGCGCTGCCGGGCGACCGTCGAACCCGCGCTCAGAGCGGCCGTCGAGAGCCTGCACCCCCAGCCGCGCCGGATGGCCTCGTTCTCCTTCGGCTGGTGCGACGCCGACGGCACGCCGACCGCCGGCCCCGGCGGCAAGGGGGTGCGGCAGGCGCTCGCCGTCCTCGCCACCGAAGCGGTGGGCGCGCCCGCGGAGCCGGGTGTGGCCGCCGCCGTCGCGGTGGAGTTGATCCACACCTTCTCGCTGGTGCACGACGACGTCATGGACGGCGACGAGCGGCGGCGGCACCGGGACACCGTGTGGAAGGCGTTCGGCACGGGCCCGGCCGTGCTGGCCGGTGACGCGCTCTTCGCCCTGGGGGTACAGACGCTGGCCGGGGCCGGTGGGCAGCACGGCGCCGAGGCCGTGGGCCGGCTCGCCGGGACGCTGGGCGACCTCGTCCACGGCCAGGCCGACGACCTGCTCTTCGAGTCCCGGCCGTGGACGGGGCCGGGGGCGGTCGGCATACCCGAGTACCGCGCGATGGCGGACCGCAAGACCGGGGCCCTGCTCGGGTGCGCGATGACCCTGGGCCCGGTGCTCGCGGGTGCCGCGCCGCCGGTGGTGGCGGCCCTGTCGGAGGCGGGGCGGCGGCTCGGGCTGGCATTCCAGGCGGTCGACGACCTGCTCGGGATCTGGGGCGACCCGCGGACCACGGGCAAGCCGGTCCACAGCGACCTGCGCCGCCGGAAGAAGACGCTGCCCGTGCTGGCCGCGATGGCCCTGGACAGCACGGCGGCCGAGCACCTCACCCGGCTGCTCGGCTCACCGGAGCCGCTGTCCTCGGCGGACGCGGCGGCGGCTTCCGCGATCGTGGAGGCGGCGGGTGGGAGGGAGTTCACGATGGAGGACGCCCGGCGGCATGTGACGGCGGCGTACGACTGCCTGGACTCGGTGCGGCTGGTGGAGGGGGCGCGGGATGAACTGGTCGCGCTTTCCGCGTATTTGCTGGAACGGAGGGTTTGACGGGCGCGCTGCGGGCCGGTTGCCGCGAGGGGCGGCGCCCAGGTCCGCAAGCGCAGGTCCGTTGCCGCCTGCGGCGGGCTTTTTCCCCTACCCCGCCCCTTCCCGCAGCGCCAGTTGCGCGGCTCCGCCGCGGCCGGGGCTCCGCCCCGCTTGTTTCCCCTGCCCCGCCCCTTCCCGAAACTGGGGGCAAGCCCCCAGACCCCCGAACCGCGCTCCGCGCGGTGTCCTCAATCGCCGGACGGGCTGAATCGCCAGCTGTGGTGCGGGCGGAACCACCTAGCCCTGGCCCGCCGGCGCCGGCAGCGGAGCGCCCTCGCACGTGATGTCGTGTGCCGGGAGCTTCCCCTCCAGGAGGTAGTCGTTCACGGCGGAGTCCACGCACGCGCTCCCGTCCTGGTACTGCCCGTGGTCACCGCCGTCGACCGTGACCAGGCGCGAACCCCGGAGCGCGCGGTGAGACCGCTGTGCGCCCTCGTAGTGGGTCGCCGGGTCGTGTCGGCCGTTGAGCATCAGGATGGGCGGCAGTCCCTTGCCGGTAATCTTGGTCCGCGGCACCTTGGATTCGGGCCAGTTGGCGCAGACGGCGGTGTAGGTGAGCTCCCGTGCCCCGGCGAGCGGGTACTTCGCGGCGTCCTTGGCCGCGCGCTTCGCCCACTGGCCGGTGTCGCGGTCCCAGGGGGTGTCGCTGCACGTCACCGAGAAGAACTCGGCGAAGAAGTCCGCGTTCGCGGGCTGCCCGAAGCCCTTGTCGATCATTGCCCGCTCCTCGGCGGTCGCCTGGTCCCAGTGGTCGAGGACGGCCAGCGACTTCGCCAGGGCGGGGAAGTTGCTCCCGTTGTACATCACCGAGATGACGACACTGTCGAGCCGGTTGGGGTCGATGACAGCCTTGCCCCCGACGATCGGCAGCGGATGGTCGCGCAGCGCGCCGCGCAGCTTCTCGTACTTCGCCTTGGCCTCGGCGGCCGTGCGGCCGTAGTGATAGGTGTCGTCGTACTTCGCGAGCCACGGCAGGAAGTCCTGCTCGAAGCGGCGCTGGAAGCTCAGCGGCTGGCCCTCCTCGAACTCCGCCCAGGTGCCTGCGGCGTCGATGTTGCTGTCCAGCACGACGCGTTCGACCCGCTGCGGGAACTCCGTCGCGTAGTAGGTGCCGATCACCGTGGCGTAGGAGGGTCCGTAGTAGGAGACCTTCTTCTCGCCGAGCAGCGTGCGGTAGAGGTCCATGTCGTGGACGGTCTGGTCGGTGGTGATGTAGTTCATCAGGTCGCCGCTGCGTGCGCGGCAGCTGTCCACGAACTTGCGGGCATTGTCGAGTTCGCGCTGCACGGCGGCGGGCGAGCGGTCCCGGGAGTCCCCGTCGAAGTAGCCCTGGAACTCGGCGTCGGTCTCGCACCGCACCCGCGAGCTCTGCCCGACACCGCGCTGGTCGAAGCTCACGACGTCGTAGGCCGCGCCGATGGAGGGCGACCTCTTCACCAGGTTCGCCGGGCGCAGCAGGCCCTGGCCGCCCGGACCGCCCGCGGCCATCATCAGCACGCCGCGGCGCCGGGCCGGGTCGCTCGCCCGCTGCCGTGACACCGCGATGGTGAGGTCCTCACCGGTGCCGGGGTGGTACCAGTCGCGGGGCACCTTCATCTGCGCGCACTCCAGCGAGCCGCCCGGACCGCAGGGCTGCCACGCGAGCTTCTGCGTGGTGTAGCGCTCCGGCACGGGCGGCGGCCCCGGGGTCTTCGCGGCCGCGGTGGCCGCCGGAAGCACTGCGGCCGCTATCGCCGTCGCCATCGCGCCCGTGACGACGGAGCGGGTCAACCGGGACTTCCTGAACTCGAACATCGATCCTCCTGGGGCGTTTTTTCCTACGCCTCAGATGCTCGCGTGCGGGCGGTCCGCGATCGATCCCACTGGTATCCGTTGTGGGGGTGGCACCAGCTACACCCCCTCACGGGCCGTGCGGGGCTACTTGAGAATGCTGACCTCCGGATACGCCGCCGACGGCCGGTCGAGCAGCGGGCTCGGCCTGCCGCGCAGCTGGCGGTCGAGGAAGGCGGCCACATACGTCCTGGTGAGCGCGGTCGCGCGGTCGCCATGCAGGGTGCCGAAGGAGCCGGGTACGTCCTTCGGCGGGATCTGGGCCGGCAAGCCGAAGCGGTCCACGATCCAGGGGACGTCGGTGAAGGTCATGTGGCCGCCGTCGGGCACGTCGAGCCAGCGCTTCCAGCCCGTCAGGTGGCTCCAGTTGCGCTCCCAGTCCCGGGGGTCCTTGGCGCGGTGCGCGCCCATCAGCAGGACCGGCCGGTCCAGGCCCTTGGCGGGCGGCTCGGTGAAGAAGTCACCGTCGAGGTTGACCGCGGCGTCCACGCGAGGATCCTCGCGCATGACCTCGACCGCGCTCGCGCCGCCGATGGAGTGCCCCGCGACGGCGATCCGGTGCCGGTCGACGCGCAGCTCGCTGTGAGGGCCCGTGAGCTGGTCGAGCAGGAACCGGATGTCCTGGGCGCGGTTGCGCACGACGGCGGCCGGGTCCATCTTCTGGCAGATCAGGCAGCCTTCGACGCGGCCGCCGGGGAACTCGACCGGCGCCTCGTAGGTGTGGTCGAGCGCGGCGACCGCGTAACCGCGGGAGGCGAGGTCCTCGCCCAGCGCGGTGAGGGTCAGGCGGCCCATCCCGAAGCCGGGCGACAGGACGACCAGCGGCCGGGCCACCGGCGCGGGGCGCGCACCGGCGACGGCGTGGGTCCGGACACCGGCCAGCGCGTCGCTTCCCAGCATCGCCTTGGACAGGGCGGCCGAGGTGTACGGCGCCGGGGTCTTCCGGGACGGCAGGGCCGGATACCAGAGGGAGACCATGAGTTCACGGTGTCCCGCGGCGGGCTTCCAGGGGTCGGTGCGCGAGGTGTCTACCAGGTGCAGGGTCTTCGTACCGAGCGGCTGCCGGGTCGTCGGGGCGGGCGTCTCGACGGCGGACCCGCCCGGGGCGTCCGCCGCGGCGGCCGGCACGGAGGGCGCGGCGAAGGCCAGCAGGAGGGCGGCCGCCACAAAGGACCGCCGTGAGGTCTTCCGGTTCGGAAGCGAGGCTCTTCTCAACATGATCAACACCGTACGGGCCGCGGCACGCCCCGGCCGGGCCGGGTCCTGCTCCCCGGGTGGTCCGGGTAACTCGAGTCGCTCGGGCCGTTCGAGTCGGAGAGGGCCGGGGCGCGGGGCGAGCGGTGGCTCAATGCGCGATGTTGTCGATCAGCTCACGTGCCCCCTGGCGCAGGAGGGCGACCGCCACCGAGGTGCCCAGCGTGGCGGGGTCGAGGGGCCCGGCCCATTCGTGGGCGTTGAGGACCGTCTTGCCGTCAGGGGTGAACACCCGCGCCCGCAGCGACAGATCGCCGCTGCGCTCGGCCCGCGCGTATCCGGCGATGGGGCTGTTGCAGTGCCCCTGGAGGACGTGGAGGAACATCCGCTCCGCGGTGGCCTCGCGATAGGTGGCGGGGTCGCCGAGACCACTGACCGTGTCGATGACCGGGCTGTCGTCCTCACGGCACTGGAGCGCGAGGATGCCCGCGCCGATCGGCGGGCACATCGTGTCGACCGGCAGGGTCTCGCTGATCACATCGGTGCGGCCGATGCGCTCCAGACCGGCGACGGCGAGCAGCAGCGCGTCGGCATCCCCCGCGGCGAGCTTCTCCAGGCGCCTGTTGGCGTTGCCGCGCATCGGTACGCATTCGAGGTGCGGGTGGGAAGCGGCGAGTTGGGCGGCGCGGCGCACGGAGGAGGTGCCGACGCGGGTGCCCGCGGGCAGCTCGTCCAGGGTGAGGCCGCCGGGGTGGACGAGCGCGTCGCGGATGTCGTCGCGCTTGAGGAAGGCCGCGAAGATCGTGCCCGCGGGGAGCGGCCGGTCGGCGGGGATGTCCTTGACACAGTGCACCGCGAGGTCGGCTTCACCGGCGAGGAGGGCGGCGTCGACCTCCTTGGTGAACGCCCCCTTCCCCTCCACCTGGGAGAGGTCGCCCATCCATTTGTCGCCGGTCGTTCTGACGGGGACGACGTCGGTGCGGATGCCGGGGTGGAGCGCGGCCAGTTCGGCCTGGACGCGCGCCACCTGTGCCAGGGCCATGGGCGAGTCGCGGGAGACGATGCGGATCAGTTCAGGGGCGGACATGTCGCCCACGATAGACCGTCGGGGACGCGCGCCACCGATCAGCCCTGACGTCCATCTGACTGGTGTGGCAAGGAGTTTGACGGAGCCGGGCAGATGGTCGGGCAGACGTACGACTCGTTCGCCCGTGCGTGGCCCGTCAGTCATACCGGCCGACCGGAGCTCCGCCGGCCACGGCCTATATTTCCTCGGGGCTCCCAGAACTCCCGGGGCTGCCGAGACTCCCGGGGCCGCCGAGACTCCCGGCGCTCTCGGTGTCCCCGGTGTCCCCGGTGTCCCCGGTGTCCCCGGTGTCCCCGGTGTCCTCGGTGTCCTCGTAGTCCTTGAAGTCGAAGCCGGGGGCCACCACGCACGAGACCAGCACCGGTTCGTCACCTGCCGGTTCCGCGGACTGCCAGCGGCCTCCGGGGACCAGGAACTGCGGCCGCTCGCCCCGGTCGACCGCCGCCCCCAGCACGGCCTCGACGGTCTCGGCCTCGCTCGGGGTCTTCCCCTCCCCTCCCAGCCTGATCCTCAGCGGGCCGCCCGTGTGCCACAGCCAGAGCTCGTCCGACCGCACCCGGTGCCAGCGGGACGCCTCGCCGGGGTGCAGCAGGTAGTAGATGCCCGTCGCGTACGCCCGCGGGCCGCCGTATCCGTCGGGGGCGGCTTCGGCCGTGGTCCGCCACGTCTCGCGAAACCACCCGCCCTCGACGTGCGGCCGGAGGCCGAGGGCCGCGACGAGCCCGGAGATGTCCGTCATCATCATCCTTTCTCAGGGGTGTGCCCCGCCTGACCTCACTTCTCGGGCTCGCCCTTCACCGCGTCGGAGGCGATCAGCACGGCCACGCCCAGCACCGCGAGCAGGATGCCCGCGTATATCTCGTACCCCTTGAGGAATCCGATGTAGCGCACGACGCCCCAGAGCCGGAACCAGCCGGTGCATTCATGGACGATCGTGCTGATGCCCGCGATGAGGAGAGTGGCGCCGACGCCTTCCAGCAATTTCTTCATGGCCACGATCCTCCCGCCCGCCCGGCGGCCCGGACATCGCCCGGAGGTCGGCGGCCCATGACCGGAGGTAGCGGGTTCACCAGGCATGTCGCGACCAAAGTCTGCGGTAGTCCGACTTTGGTCGCCGACCGCTTTCCGGCACCCCCGCGAGGTCCGGTCGCTCAGTAGATTTGTGGGCATGAACGGCGAGCGAGCACAAGACATGATCCAGCCGGACGCGGCCTATCCGTGGCTGTTGCCGTCGGCTGTCATGGAGCCGCGGGCGGGCGGCGGCCGGGCGCGGCGGACCGCGCGCGACTGGGCCGTCGACATCGTGTGTCTCGCCTTCGCCGCTCTCTTCGGGCTGCTGGTGGCGGACGACGCGCGGGCGGCCGCCCAGGTGTCGGATGGGGCCCTCCTCGCCGATCAGATAGTGGGGGCCGCGGCCTGCACGGCGCTGTGGCTGCGGCGGCGGTGGCCCACCGAGCTGGCCGTGGCGCTGTCGGCGGTGAGCGCCGTGACACCGTGCGCGGCTGGCGCGCTGCTGGTGGCCGTGTTCAGCGTGGCGGTGCACCGCCCGTTCCGCGCGGTGGCGGTGGCGGGCGGGCTCGCGCTGATCAGCCAGCCGGTCCAGGCCGCCGTCCGCCCGGATCCCGGGCTGGGGTTCATGGGGGCGTCCGCGATCGGGATGCTGCTGGTCCTCACCATGATCGGCTGGGGCATGTTCGTGCGGTCCCGCCGGCAGCTGGTGCTGTCGCTGCGCGAGCGCGCCGTGCGCGCGGAGGCCGAAGCCGAGCTCCGGGCCGAGCGGGCCCAGCGCCTCGCGCGGGAGAGCATCGCGCGGGAGATGCACGATGTGCTCGCGCACCGGCTGTCCCTGCTGTGCGTGCACGCGGGTGCCCTGGAATACCGGCCGGACGCGCCTCCCGCCGAGCTCGCGCGCGCCACCGGTGTGATCCGCAGCAGCGCGCACCAGGCGTTGCAGGATCTGCGGGAGGTGATCGGTGTGCTGCGTGCCCCCGAGGGCGCCGCCGCATCCGAGGGCGCGCCCGGTGCCGGGTCCGGGCCGGTTGCCGACCGGCCGCAGCCGACGCTCGCGGCACTGGAGGAGCTGTTGGAGGAGTCCCGGCAGGCGGGCATGGCGGTCCGCCTCGACCAGAGGGTGGCCGATCCGCTGCGGGTGCCCGCGGCCACGGGCCGCACGGTCTACCGGATAGTCCAGGAGGCACTGACCAATGCCCGGAAGCACGCCCCGGGCGCGGAGGTGGGCGTGGTCGTCGGGGGCTCGCCCGACGAGGGGCTCACCGTCGTGGTCACCAATCCGCCCGGGTCGGCGGAGGGTGCGGCGGTGCCCGGATCCGGGCAGGGGCTCATAGGTCTCACCGAGCGCGCCACCCTGGCCGGCGGCCGGCTCGAGCACGGGCCCGCCCCCGACGGCGGCTTCCGGGTCCGCGGCTGGCTACCGTGGCCGGTATGACCGCCGCACCGCAGCCTCAGCCGATCCGTGTCCTGCTCGTCGACGACGACCCGCTCGTGCGGGCCGGGCTGTCGTTCATGCTCGGCGGTCTGGCCGACATCGTGATCGTGGGCGAGGCGGCCGACGGCACCGAGGTGGCCGGGCTGGTCGACCGGCTCGCGCCCGATGTGGTGCTGATGGACATCCGCATGCCGTCGATGGACGGGCTGGCCGCCACCGAGTTGCTGCGCGGCCGGGAGGGGGCGCCGGAGGTCATCGTGCTGACCACGTTCAACGCGGACGAGCAGGTGTTGCGGGCCCTGCGGGCAGGGGCCGCCGGGTTCGTCCTCAAGGACACCCCGCCCGCGGAGATCGTCGACGCGGTGCGCAGGGTGGCGTCGGGAGCCCCGGTCCTCTCCCCCACCGTGACGCGTCAACTGATCGCTCGCGTCACGGATGGTGAGCAGGTGGACACTCACGGCAGCGAGGCGCGCGGCAAGTTGGCCCTGCTGAACGAACGGGAGCGGGAGGTCGCGGCCGCCGTGGGGCGGGGCCAGTCCAACGCGGAGATCGCGGCCGCGCTGTTCATGAGCGTGGCGACGGTCAAGACACATGTCTCCCGCATCCTGACGAAGCTCGATCTCAACAACCGGGTCCAGATCGCCCTGCTCGCCCACGACGCGGACCGTTCCGGCGCGGCCTGAGGCCCTCGCGGCTCCCCCCCGGGCGCGCACTCCCGCGCCCTTGCGTCCAGGGGGTCGTGTTGCCCAACCGCCTGGGAACCTACATCCGGCCGTGGGCAGGCTGTTACAAAACAGCAGGGAAACGGCAGGTGGCGGGTCATAGGATCGAACTCTCGATCAGGGGGTGATCAGTTCTCATCCCCATCGCGTTCGACTGTCTGATCACCACGCGCTCTTGGCGCAGGAGAATAGGGGGATACCTGTGCCAGGGCACATACCGCGTCGCCGAGTGCTTCAGGTCGCCGGCGGGGGCCTTGTCGTCGGAGCGGGTGCCGTGGGTGCCTGGCAGTGGCTGGCCCCCGAGGTCAAGAAGACCGGCACGGACGGCGGGGCGCCGGTGCGTGCCGCGAAGTCGTCGGCGTCCGCGTCGTTCGTCCATGTGATCGCCCACCCCGACGACTCGCTCTACTTCATGAACCCGGAGCTGGAGCAGTCCATACTCAGCGGCGCGCCCGCCGTGACCGTGTGCCTGACCGGCGGCGAGTCGGACGGGCGCAACGCGCCCTCCAAGACCCGCGGTTACGCCCGCATGCCGATGAAGCGGCCGGAGTTCGTCCGCGCCCGGATCAACGGCTTCCGTGAGGCCACGGCGCAGATGGCCACCGGCAACTCCCTCAGCCCCTGGGATGTGGAGACCCTGCGTCTCCTGCCCGGCTTCGAGGTCGAGCTGCAGACGCTGCGTGCTGCTCCGCATGTCCAGATGATCTTCGTGGAGCTGATCGAGGCGCGCTCGCTGCGCTCCCCGCACAAGGACAGCCTGCGCGGCCTGTGGCTCGGGGCGACGCCCAAGCTCACCACGCTCACGCCGACGGCGAGCCCCGTCACGCGCACCTATCAGTACGGGCGCCAGCAGCTGATCGACACGCTCGCCGCCGTCTTCGAGCGATACCAGCCGACCGTGGTCCGCACCCTCGACCCCAACCCCGCGCACCTGGCGAAGCAGCCGGACTACCGCAACACCCCGCCGGTCCTGGACGGCATCTACAGCCACGATCACCAGGACCACACGACCTCCGCCTTCTTCGCCCAGGCCGCCCTCGCGGAGTACTGGGGCCGCAAGCACTCCCGGCCCACCGCCGTCGAGAGCTACGTCGGCTACGAGGTCGACGTGCTGCGCAGCAACCTCGACAAGGCCACGACCGACCGCAAGATCACCTTCCTCGACATCTACGGCTGGGCCGACCACGGCAAGAACTGCGGGGATCCCGCGGGCTGCGGCGACCGCAAGGTCGGCAATCTGTCCGCCACCAAGTACCACGGCTGGTCGAGCAATTGCCGCCACCGCGCTCCCGGCACCATGCGCTGGGTGCAGCCGCTGCCCGACGGCCGGCTCGCCGCCTTCGGGATCCTCGACGGCACCGCGCAGTGCTGGACCGAGCGCAAGGCGGGCAGCGGCATCTGGTCCGCGCCCGTCGCGGTCGGCGGCAGCATGCTGGAGGGCCAGATACAGGCGGTGCGGCACCAGGACGGTTCGCTTCAGCTGTTCTCCATACGCACCGTGCTCCCCGTGCACGACAAGCCCCACCGCCGCGAGGTCGTCACCGCCCTCCAGACCGGCAAGGGCCCCGGCGGCATCCCGGCGTTCGGCCCCTGGCAGTCCCTCGACTCCCCCGAGGACGACCCCCGCCGCTCGATGGAGATCGGCTACCCGGTCGCGGTCGTGGCCAAGGACGGCACGGTCTTCGTCTTCGTACGCGACTTCGACGGCGGCATCAGCTTCCGCAGCGGCACCGGCGGCAACGGCTGGACGGGCTGGTCCGCGCTGCCGGCGGCCGATCCGCGGGCGAGGCTGGAGGACGGCCTGGACGCCGTGCTCGACGGCGAGGGCCGGATCCACGTCGTCGCCGCCGACACCAGGACCGTCCACCACTGGATGTCCCAGGGCACCGACGGCCCGCCGCAGTCGGCCGCCCCGACGCGGCTGCCTGCCACGACGGGCCCGCTGACCCTGGCCCCGCTGTCCGGCGGGGGCGTCCGCATGGCCATGCGCCAGCCGGACACCTCCCGCATAGTCGTCGCCGACCGGCTGACCGACAGCGCGGGCTGGAAGGTCACCACGGAGTGCCCCTCGATAAGCGGCTACGGCCGCGTCGCGCTCGCCCAGGCCGGGACCGCGACGGTGCTCGCCGCGCGGGACGGCAAGGGCCTCGTCCGGCTGTCGGCCGGTTCGGGCCGCCCCGGCCCCTGGGCGGACGAAGGCATACCGCACCGCGGCACGGCCGGCATGACGCAGGACGCCAAGGGCCGCACGGTCGCCGTCGTCCTCGGCATGGACGGCAGGCTCAGCAGCGCCCGGCACACGGGCTCCGGCAAGACCGCCTTCACGGACTGGCTGTCGCACGACGGCACGACCCAGGCGGACCTGGAGTCGTAACGCGGAGTCGTGAACTTTCGGTGCTCGGTAAGGGCTCGACGCGGGTGCGCGTCGAGCCCTTACCGCATGCCTGGCCAGGCCCTACGCCTGCCGGCAGGCCCGCAGGTGGTCGGCCATCAGGGTGTTGAGTGCCTTCTGGTGCGAGGCCAGGTAGAAGTGGCCGCCCGGATAGACGTGGAAGTCGAAGGGGCCCTCGGTGTGCTCGGCCCACGCCTGGGCCTCCTCCAGGGTCACCTTGGGGTCGTCGTCACCGGTCAGCGCGGTCACCGGGCAGTGCAGGGGCTCGCCCGGCTCATAGGTGTAGGTCTCCGCGGCGTGGTAGTCGGCGCGGATCGCCGGGAGGACCATGCGCAGGATCTCCTCGTCGCCGAGGAGCTGCGAGTCGGTGCCGCTCAGCCCCTTCAGCTCGGCGATCAGGCCGTCGTCGTCACGCTGGTGCACGGTCTCGTGCCGGTGCCTGGACGGCGCGCGGCGGGCGGAGGCGAAGAGTCCGGCGAGGACGATGCCCTTCTCGCGCTCGAAGCGCCGGGCGACCTCGAAGCCCAGCGTGGCGCCCATGCTGTGCCCGAAGAACGCCAACGGCCGGTCGGCCCACGGGAGCAGCGCGGCGAAGACCCGGTCGGCGAGCTCGGGGATGTTGTCGATGAGCGGTTCCGCGCGGCGGTCCTGACGGCCGGGGTACTGGAGGCAGATGACGTCGACGTCGTCCGGCATGGCCTGCGACACGGGGAAGTAGAAGCTCGCCGATCCGCCGGCGTGGGGCAGGCAGACCAGCCGGGTGGCGGCGTCGGGGCGCGGGTGGAACCTGCGGACCCACAGGCCGTTGTCCTCGGTGTTGTCGATCACGGGTCGGTCGTTCCTTCCAACGGAAATTCGACATACGGAACAATGGTGAGCAAGGTGATGAACAACCGTGGGCGGCAAGGCCCTTGCGGCCCCCGCCGCCCACGGTCACCTCGCCACTTTATGGCGCGGTGACGTCTTGTTTGATGATGTGTTCGATGTTCCGTTCGGCAAGTGCGGTGATCGTCACAAAGGGGTTGACACCGATGGAACCGGGGATGAGCGCTCCGTCGTTGACGTAGAGATTGCGGTAGCCGGCGACCCGGCCGTAGAGGTCGGTGGCCTTGCCGAGGACGCAGCCGCCGAGCGGGTGGTAGCAGAAGTCGTCGGCGAACGCCTTGGCCTGGGGGCCGAAGAGGTCGTAGCGGTAGCCCGTGCCGTTGGCCTTGTTGAGCCGGTCGAAGAGCGATCTCGCGGCATTGACGGCGGGCGTGTTCTGGTCCCGCGTCCAGCGCAGGACGGCCCGGTCGGCGGCTTTGTCGTAGACGAAGGTGCCGCGTTCGGGGTTCTTGGTGATGGCGAGGTAGAGGCTGACCCAGGTCTCGATGCCCGCCGGCATGGGCGCGATCTCCGCGAAGACCGGGGCCGCCGGGTTGGCCCAGTCGTCGATGCCGAGCGCCGGGATGGACGACTGGTGAGGGCCTGTGGGATCCCAGAGGTTGTTGGCCCGGGCGGTCATGATGTTGCCGTTGGGGCCCCACCCGGCGCCGACCTCGGCGCTGAGCTCGGGCAGGGCGCCGGTGTCCCGGGCCCGCACGAGCAGCTCGGTGGAGCCCAGGCTGCCCGCGCCGAGGAAGAGATGGCGGCAGGTGATCTCCTTGCGGGCGATCAGGGTGCCGTAGGCGTCGGCCTGTTCGACCGTCAGGACGTAGGTGCCGTCGGGCTGTCTGCCGATCGCGCGGACGGTGTGGAGGGCCTCGATGGTGACCTTGCCGGTGCCGAGGGCGGCCGCCAGATAGGACTGGTCCAGGCTCCGCTTGCCGTGGTTGTTGCCGTAGATGACCTCGGTGGCCAGTGCCGACTTCGGCACCTCACCGGCCGCCTCGCGCCGCATGTAGGAGAAGTCGTAGACGTTGGGCACGTAGGTGGTGCGCAGGCCCGCCCGGCGCGCGGCCTCGCGCGAGACCCGGGCGAAGTTGTACCACTCGGTCTCCTGGAACCAGTCCGGGTCGATGTGGCCGACCCCGAGCACGCCGTCGGCGCGCGGGAAGTAGCGGTCGTACATCTCGGCCGCGTCGACCTGCGGCAGCACCTCCTCGAAGTAGGCGCGGGACGGGCGTACGGCCATGCCGCCGTTGACCAACGAGCCGCCGCCCACGCCGCGCCCGACGTAGACGGACATCCCGCCGTACTCGACCCGGTCCAGGACCCCGGCGTAGGGCTCGATGTCGCGGTTGATGACGTCCAGCCAGAGGATCGAGCCGAGCGGGGCCTCGGTGCGGGTGCGGAACCAGCTGGAGCGCTTGTCGGGTGCGAGCATGCCGTTGAAGACCTTGCCGTCGGGCCCGGGCCGGTTCCACAGCTGACCCATCTCCAGCATCAGCGTGGGGACCCCGGCCTCGCCGAGGCGCAGGGCGGAGACGGCGGCGCCGTAGCCGGTGCCGATCACCACGGCCGGTACGTACGCGCCGTCGGTGGCGGCGGCGGCGCGCGGTGCGGTGGTGACGGTGGTCGCCCCGGCCAGGGCGACGGCGCCGAGGGCCGCGATGCCGAGCAGGCGGCGCCGCGAGAGGGGCTGGTTCACTGACACGCTGGTCATGCATGACCTTTCGGACGAGTGACAGGGATCGGGTCCGTCGGCGCACCGGTGGGCGGCGCGGCCGAGGCGTCCGGCAAGAGGTGGGCCAGGGCGGCGAGTTCGCCCCTGCCCGCCACGTCCAGCTTCCGGTAGGCGTGGGTCAGGTGCTTCTCCACCGCCCGGGAGCTCACCTCCAGGAGCTCGGCGATGTCCCGGTTCGGCACCCCGTGCGCGGCGAGCCCGGCCACCTTGCGTTCGCTGCGGGTGAGGGACTCGACCGCGACGGGGGCCACCGGGCTGGCCATGGCGCGCAGTTCGCGGGCGGCCAGGTCCGCGAGCCAGGGCACCCCGCCGGCGAGGGCCTGCTCGCGGCCGCGGCGCAGATGGGTCTCGGCCTCCGGCCGCCCGCCGGCCCGCAGCCGGCGGCCGAGGAGGACGGCCGTGCGGGCGCGCTCCAGGGCGTTGCCGGACCCCTCCAGAGTGGCGAGGGACTCGCGGAGCAGGGCGATGCCCCGCTCCCCTCCGGTGACGGCCCCTCGCACCCGCTGGACGCGGCCGACGGCCACGGGACTCCCCCAGGCGGCCGCCCGCGCGCGCTCCTCCTCCAGCAGGTCCCTGGCCCGGTCCGCGTGGCCCATCCGGTAGTGCAGCCCGGCCGCCCAGGAACGCCAGGGGAAGACGGCGGGGTTGCGCCAGTCGGCGCGCTCGGCGCACCGTCCCCACTCCAGGAAGTGCTCGAGCGCGGTGGGCAGATCGCCGGCCCCGGCCGCCATCGAGCCCCGGACGAGGAGCAGGGAGGAGGGCTGGTGCCCCTGCCGTACGCCATCGCGGCGGTAGGCCAGCAGCCGCCGGGCCAGGCCCGTGTCCCGGCTCTCGACGGCGACCATGACGATCCCGACGAGCGACTGGAGCGTCGCCCAGTCGGTCACGCCCAGGGCGAGCGCCTCGTCGGCCTGGGCGCGTGCTTCCGCCAGGCGGCCCTGGGCCAGCAGCACATGGGCGAGTTCGACGCTGATCACCGCGCGCGGCACGGTGGCGCCCTCCCTACGGGCCCGCTCCTGGGCGGTGTGCAGCCAGGGCCCGATGGTGGCGACGGCATCGGCGGCGATCAGGACGTGCGTGAGCAGCGGCAGGGCGGTGTACGCGTGGTCGGGCGCGGCGGGCTCGTACTGCAGGAGGCGGTGGGCGAGCCGGGCGGCCTCCGCCGCGGACACGCCCTGGGCCATGGTCGCGCCGTGCAGCAGTACGGTGACCAGTTCGCGCTCGGCTGCGGTGTGCAGGGAGGGGTCCGGGCCCAGGGAGCGCAGCCGTTCGGCGCTGGTGCGCAGCTGTCCCGGCGCCGCCACGGCGACATGGCGCAGCCGGGCCTCGATCCGCAGCGCGGGCTCGCGGTCCCCGCCGGTGAGCCGGCCGGGCTCGCCCAGTTCGTCGGCGAGTTCACGGATCGCCTCCACGGACGGGGGCGGGCAGCCTCCGAGCAGGGAGGGCGGGATGCGCACGGCGGCCAGGGCGCGCTGCGCGGGTGCGGGGATGAGGTCGAGCGCCTGGAAGACGTGCCGGATCGCGGCGGGCGGGTCGAAGGCGCGCTCGGCCGAGGCGAGGTCGACGAGGAGCGTGGCGCGCTCCGGCCCGTCCGGCGCGCTGCCCAGCAGAGCCCGGCGCAGGCAGCGGGCGGCGTCCTCGGGGGCCCCGCGGCGCAGAGCGGCGGTGGCGGCGGTGCGCAGCACCTCCACGGCCCAGTCCTCCTGGCACGAGGGCGCGGCCAGCAGGTGGGCGGCGGCCTCCTCGGCGGGGTGCCCGGCGCAGTGCAGGAGGAGCGCGGCGCGGACGTGCTGCTCCTCCTGCTCCGCCGGGCTCAGCAGGTCCTCGGCGGCGTCGCGTACGGCCCGGTGCACGAAGGCGGGTTCGGGCCCGGCGGTCAGCAGTCCGAGCCTGCGCAGGGACCGCAGGGCGCTGTCGCGGCCGGTCGGGTCGAGCCCGGCGAGCCGGCCGGCGAGCTCCGGGGCGGTGCGGGTGCCGAGGACGGCCAGCACCTCCGCCATGGCCCGTACGGGGCGGGGCTGGGCGCGCAGCGCGGCGGCGAGGCGCTCGCGCAGCGACGGCAGGGGCGACTCCGCGAGGGCCGTGGCCCAGCCGGCCTCCGGTTCGCCCTCCCCCGCGGTGGCGTCGATCAGGGCGGTGAGGAACATCGGGTTGCCGCCGCCGATCTCCTGACAAGCCGTCACATATGCGGGTGTGCCCGCCCTTCCGTGGCGGGCGGCCACGAGCTCGGCGGTGCTCTCCCTGCCGAGCGGGGCCGGGCGCAGGACGTGGTCGGCGCTGTCGATGATCTCGTGGACGCGGGGCTCCTCGGCGCGGGGCTCGCCCTCGCGCAGGGTGACGACGGCGGTGACCCGGAGGTGGTTGACTCGGCGGGCGAGCCGGCTGAGCCAGCGCAGGGAGTGCGGGTCGGCCCACTGGAGGTCGTCGACGAGCAGCAGCAGTGGCTGCTGCTCGCTGTGCCGGGCGACGAGGGCGAGGAGTTCTCCGTAGGGCTCGCCCTCGGGTGGTTCGGGCTGGAGGGGGTCGAGGAGCTGGCCGGCCACGCCGAAGGGGAAGTCGGCTTCCATGGGGACGGCGCTGGCGGTCAGCACGCGCGTCCCGCACCGTTCGGCGAGGGGCGGCAGAGCGCGCAGCAGGGCGGTCCTGCCGACGCCGATGCCGCCGGTGACGACGATCAGGCAGCCACTGCCCCGGGTGGCGGCCCGCATCGCCCCGGCGATGAGGTCCAGCTCTCGCTGCCGGTCGAGCAGTTGCCGGTCGGGCACGGGGGTCATCCGGTCTTCCTCCCTAAGGGCCCCAGGGCGAGGGCCAGTTCGGCGCGGCCGGTGATGCCCAGCTTGCGGTACGCCTTGGTCAGGTGCAGTTCCACGGTGCGCAGGGTCACCGACAGCTCGGTGGCGATGGCGCGGTTGGTCATGCCGCGCGCGGCGCGGACCGCGACGCGCAGCTCGGCGACGGTCAGCCCCCGGCCGGAGCGGATCACTTGGGGTGCGGCCGGGGGGACGGCGGGGGCCTGGGCGGTGCGGAGTGCCACGTCCGCGACGTAGCGCAGCGCCCGGCTGACGCTGTCGGGCGCGCCCCAGGCGAGGGTGAGGCGGCGCTCCTCGGCCAGCAGGTCGGCGGCCGGTCCGCCACGCTCGGCGGGGCCGTGGGCCGCGGCGGCGGCCGAACGCCAGGGCAGCAGCACGGGGTTGGCGACCTGCCGGGCGAGCAGGAGGCGGCCGCACTCCAGCAGGTCCGCCAGCGCCGGGCCGCCCTGACCGCCCGCGAGCCGCACCCGGCCGCGCGCGTAGAGCAGATAGGCCCAGGCCAGGCCGCCCTCGGCCCCGGCCGGGCGGGCCCCTTCGACGATCCGCCCGGCGGTGGCGACGTCGCCCAGCGCCAGGTGGGCGAGTGCCCGGAGCCCGGCGGGGGCGGGGGCCATGAGGGGGTGCCAGCAGTGCGGCGGCATGACGTGCTCGGCGCGGTCGAGGGAGGCGGCGGCCGCCTCGGGCCTGCCCTGGTGGAGTGCGGCCTGCGCCTCGACGATCAGGGCGAGCCCGGCGGTCGGGCGGGCACCGGCCCGCTGGGCGCGCACCAGGACCGCGTCCAGTGCTGTCTGCGCCTCGGCGAAGTCGCCGGTGAGGAGGAGGGCTTGGCAGGCGGCCAGTTGAGCGGCCGGCGGCGTGGTGTCCCTGGCGGCGGGGGCGAGGGCGGTGCGGGCCAGGGACCGGGTGTGGTCGATGTCGCGGCCGCGCAGGGCGTGGTGCCAGGCCGCGACGCCCGCTTCGGCCGGTTCGGCGGGCAGGTCGGGGAGGGCGGCCATGGCGGGCCGGTCCAGCTCGTGTTCGGCGCCCTGCTGGCTGTGTCCGGCCAGCCAGTACAGCGCCCGCAGCCCGGCCCTGTCCTGTGCGCTCACGTCCGTACCGTCGAGGACGCGGGCGATCAGTGGCTGCGCGGAGACCACGTCGCCGCGGGCCACGAGGAGTCCGGCGGCCTGGACCCAGGAGGGGCCCGCGGTCGCGTCGGCCCGGGTGAGCAGGGCCCCGCGCAGGTGCCGGTCCGAGGCGGCGGGCGAGGTGGGGAGCACGACGGCGCTCAGCTCGATGAAGATCTTCGCCCGTGCGGCCGGTGCCATGGGCTCGCGCAGCGCGCGGTGCAGCAGCCGGCCCGCCGTGCGCAGATCCCCGGCGGCGCGGCAGCGGGCGGCCTCCCGGCGCAGGGCGTCCACGGCCCAGGTGGCGCCGACGACGTGTGCGGCGAGCAGCATCCTGGTCAGCCCGCTGTCGGGGACCGCGGCCCGGTGGGCGTGCCGGGCGGCGCGGGCGTAGAGCTTCTCGCGCCGCTCCGCGCCGAGCCCGGCGAGCACCGCCTCGGCGGCCCTCGGTTCGCGGAAGGCGGGCCGCTCGCCGTCGGTGAGCAGGCCGGTCCCGGCCAGCCGGGCCACGGCCCGGGCGGTGTCGGTGCCGCCGGGGTCCGTCAGCGCGGCGATCAGGCCGGGGGTGGCGTCCTGGCCGCAGACGGCGATGGCCCGCAGGACGCCGAGGAGTTCGGCGGGGAGCGCGGCGGCCGTCCTGACCGCGCGTTCCCGGAACGCTTCGGCGACGCTGTCGGCGAGGTGCGGCAGGTGGTCGGCCGCGGGCCGCCAGCCGTGCCGGGCGAATCTGCCGGCCACCGTGCGCAGCAGCGCGGGGTTGCCCTCGACGGCATGGGCGGCGGCCGCGCCGAAGGCCGGGTCGACGGGCCGCCCGTAGGCACGGGTGAGGAGCTCGGTCACCCCGGCGGTGGACAGCGGGGCCGGGGTGAGGGTGTGGCGGGTGACGGTGCGCCCGGCGGCGAGCGAGCCGGGCTCCAGCGGGTCGTGGGAGCCGTCGGCGGGGACGCCGCCGCGGGTGGTCAGCAGCATCATCGGGGCGCCCGAGAGCCTGCGCGCCAGCGACCGCAGCCAGCGCCACGAGTGCGGATCGGCCCACTGGGCGTCGTCCACGGCGATGAGCAGCGGCTGTTCGCGGGCGGCGGCGAGGAAGGCGCGGCACAGCGCGGGTACGAGGACGGTCTCGTCCACGTCGGACGGCGGGGCGGCGCCGGGCCGCCCGAGGGCGGCGAGGAGCTGGTCGGCGACGCCGTAGCGCAGGGCGGATTCCTCCCACGACGCGTGGGCGGTGACGGCGCGCACCCCCGCCTGCCGGGCGAGCGTCACCGCCTGGTTCAGCAGCGCGCTGCGGCCGCTGCCGGGGCCGCCGCCGATCTCGACGAGGGCGGACGGGCCGTGACGCAGTCCGCCCAGCAGGTCGCGCAGCAGCTCCTGTTCACGCTCCCGCTCGACGAGCGCCGCGCCCCCGTGCCCGGCCCAGTCCCCGGTGTTCCCGTGCGTCACCCGCGGCTCTCCTAGTGGCTCGGGACGCAGAAGTCGGCGGGTGCCCGGCGCGGTCCGTCGGGCGCGTGCCGGTGTGTGCGGTAGGAGGCGTCGACGGAGGGGGGCAGGTCGGCGCGGCCGCGGACGTCGAGCTTGCGGTAGACGTTCGTCAGGTGGGCCTCGACGGTGCGCAGGCTGATGAAGAGGGTCGCGGCGATCTCCTTGTTGCTGATGCCCCGCCGGGCGAGCGCGGCGACGCGGCGCTCGCTCTCGGTCAGGGAGTCGACCGGGCTGACGGCGAGCCGGGACATCCGGCCGCCCGCGGCGACGAGGAGGTCCCGGGCGCGGGCGGCGAGTACGTGGTAGCCGCAGCTGGTGGCCAGTTCGACGGTGCGGCGCAGGTGGCGGCGCGCGTCGGGGGTGGCGTCGTGGGCCAGGAGCTCGCAGCCGAGCTGGTATTCGGCCTTGGCGCGGTCGAGGCGGGCCGGGGAGTCGGCGAGCGCGTCCACGGCCTCGCCGAGCAGGTCCAGCCGGGCGCGGCCCTTGGCGACGACGCCGGCGGCGATCAGCCCGAGGCCGATCGCGCGCGGGGTTCCCCAGCGGCGTACGGCCTCCTGCGCGCGTTCGGCGAGGTCCGCGGCGGCCCTGGTGCGGCCCAGGCGCACGAGGGTGGTGGTGGCGGGCAGCCACCACGGGGCGAGGACGGGGTTGGCGATGCCCGCCGCCTCCAGGCCGCGCCCGCAGTGCAGCCACAGTTCCAGCGCGCCGTCGAGGTCGCCCCGCTCCCGCCGGGCCCTGCCCTTGGTGTAGAGGAAGTGGTGCCATTCCCAGACGCCTTGGGCCACGGCGGGGCCGACGACGCTGTCGAGCAGGGCGTCGGCCTCCTCGGCGTCGCCCTGGGAGAGCAGGGCGGTGGCGAGGGCGAGGGCCGGCATGGTGGCCTCGGGGCAGCCCTCCCGCGCGGCGAGGCCGGCGGCGGTGCGGGCCGTCGAGACGGCCGTGGTGACGTCGCCGGTGCCGTGCAGGGTGAGGGACTGCCCGCACAGCGCGGCGATGTGGGTCCATGTTTCGCGGCGCGCCCGGCTGTCGGAGGCGCACCGGGCGAGCGCCGCCATGGCCTCGTCCACTTCGTCGGCGAGGGCGAGGACGAGGGAGGCGCCGAGCACGCAGTGGCCGACGGGTGCGGGTTCCTCGATCCACAGGGCGCGGCGGGCCAGGTCGACGGCCTGGCCCGCGGGCCCGCCGTCGAAGGCGGCGAGGGTGCTCAGGGCGGCCAGGAGGTGGCGCTCGGCGCGGCTGTCACCGGCGGGTACGGGCCAGTCGCGGGCCCGTTCGCGCGCGGTGGCCAGGGCGGTGCGGTCGTTGACGGCGGTGACGAGGAGGGCGGCCGCGACGGGGGTGCGGAGCGCGTGGCCCAGGGTGCCGGGGTCCGTCGGCAGGGTGTCGAGGACGGCGCCGAGTTGCCGTACGGCTTCGGGGGCGCGGCGGGTGCCCGCGGCGGTCAGCCCGTACTCCACGACGATGCGGGCCCGGTCGTGCGGGCGGGTGGCCTCGGCGAGGGCCTGCCGCAGCTGCGCGAGGGTGGTGGCGGGTGCCAAGGGCGCGGAGGTCCGGGCCAGTTCGACGCGTATCTCCTGCCGGAGGCCGCCGGTGGGTCCGGCGGCCAGCGCGCGGCGCAGGCAGCGCGCGGCGGCCCGCGCGGTGGCGCGGTCCGGTGCCTGCGCGGCGGCCTCGCGGAGCACACCGGGCATCCACGGCTCGGCCGGCTCCTTGAGGTGGACGAGCTGGGCGGCGACCTCGCAGGCCGACCGGCCCGAGTCGTTGAGCAGCCGGGCGGCGCGGGCGCGCAGCGTCTCCCGCTCGGGGCCGGGCAGTTCGGCGAGGACGGCGCGGCCGACGGCTTCCCGCATGACGGCGGGGTGGCCTTCCGGTGCGACGACCCCGTCGCGGCGCAGGGCCTCCAGCGCGGTCGTCAGGCGCCTGCCGGTCACCGCCGCGAGCGCGCCGAGCGGTTCGGGGTCGGTGTGGCCGAGGACGGCGACGGCGCGGGCGACGCGGCGTACGTGCTCGGGGTGTCCGGACAGCCGCGCCGTCACCGCCGGGACGAGGGCGCCCTCGCCGAGGGTACGCAGTCGGCGGAGGCCGTCCGCGTCGGGACGGATGCCCGCCGCGCGCACGTCGGTGAGCAGCCGGGTCAGCAGCCCGGGGTTGCCTCCGGAGACCTCCTCGCAGTGCCGGAGAAAGGATTCCGCCGGGGGCCGGCCCAGGGCGCGGGTCACGACGGCGGCGGTCGCCGCGGCGTCCAGCGGGCCGAGGTCCAGGGCCGTGCAGCCGTCGTGGGCGAGAAGCGCGGAGAGCGCGTCCGTGCCGGGCCCGGGGTGGCCGGTGCGCTGGGCGAGGACCACCAGGAGAGGTGAGGAGACGGCGCGGCGGAGCACGAAGCCCAGGCCGTTCAGGGAGGCTTCGTCGCACTCCTGGGCGTCGTCGAGGAGGAGGGCGAGCGGTCCCTTCGCCAGGAGTCCCGTGGCGCGGCGGTGGAGTGCGCGGTGGGCGGCGTACGCGGCATGGGCGGCGGTGGCCTCCGGGAGACCGGCGGCGGTGGGTCCGGACTCGAAGGCTCCGGATTCGAAGGGTGCGAAGAGGTCGCGTGCGGCCTGGTGTTGAGGGGCCCCGGGCCGGGCCGTGTGGTGCCGTAGGGACATGCCGGTGGCGGTCAGGTGCTCGGCGAGGGCCGCCAGGAGCGCGGTCCTGCCGGTGCCGGCGGGACCGCGGACGACGACGGCCCGCGCGGATCCGGCGCGCGCGGCCGCCGCCGCCCGCAGGAGGGCGTCCAGCGCGTGGGAGCGGCCGGGCAGGTGCCGCCGGGAGGTGTCCTGGTCCCGATCGCTGCTGACCGCCACGGCGCTTCCCTCTTCCATGAAGCCACACTTGAGCTCCGGTGATCGACGCGCACCGGAGGGCGGTTCCCAAGAGCGACCGCCAAGACCGGACTTGCACGAACAAGATCGGAAACGACGGTAACAGCACGGCTGATGAACACCCATGACGTTTGAGCCAGAAACGACACTCCAGGCATGGCCAAAGATAGGCGTTCGGTTCCTGGATGCCTACAGGGTGTTGCCCGTCAGCAGGCTTCTTGCCGATGAGCCGAAAACGATCCGCAGAGGAAGGGCCGACACCTCCACGTCATCCGTCTGCTGTAGGCTTCCGCGATTTCGCGGCGAGCTCCGCGGGCGCCCGGCGGCAGGGGCCCGCGGAGCTCGCACCCGCGCCTATCGGATCGGCATCCCCGACAGCGTCCGCGCGATGACGAGGCGCTGGATCTCGCTCGTACCCTCGAAGATGGTGTAGATGGCCGCGTCCCGGTGCATGCGCTCCACCGGATACTCACGGGTGTAGCCGTTGCCGCCGAGGATCTGCATCGCCTGGGCCGTCACGGTCTTGGCCGTCTCCCCCGCGAAGAGCTTCGACATCGAGCCCTCCGCCGCGGTGAAGGGCTTGCCCGCGGTGGCCATCCAGGAGGCGCGCCAGACCAGGAGGCGGGCGGCGTCCACACGGGTGCGCATGTCGGCGAGCTGGAAGGCGATGCCCTGGTTGTCGATGATGGGGCGGCCGAACTGGACCCGCGTCTTGGCGTAGTCGAGGGCGACCTCGTACGCGGCGCGGGCGATGCCGACCGCCTGGGCGCCGACCGCCGGGCGGGACGCCTCGAAGGTGGCCATCGCGGCGTTCGGCGACCCCGCCCCGCGCTGCCCCGCCGCCCGCTCCCGCGCCCTGGCCAGCCGCTCGTCCAGCTTCTCCTTGCCGCCGAGCAGGCAGTGGCCGGGGACGCGGACGCCGTCGAGGACGACCTCGGCGGTGTGGGAGGCGCGGATGCCGTGCTTCTTGAACTTCTGCCCCTGGGAGAGCCCCGGGGTGCCCGGCGGGATGATGAAGGAGGCGTGGCCGCGCGAGCCCAGCTCCGGATCGACCACGGCGACGACGACGTGGACGTTGGCGATGCCGCCGTTGGTCGCCCAGGTCTTGGTGCCGTTGATCACCCACTCGTCCTTGGCCTGGTCGTAGACGGCGCGGGTGCGCATGGCGGAGACGTCCGAGCCGGCGTCGGGCTCGGAGGAGCAGAAGGCGGCCACCTTCACATCGGCCGCGTCTCCGTACATCTGCGGCACCCAGGTGCCGATCTGCTCCTCGGTGCCGTTGGTGAGCACGCCGATCGCGGCGAGGCCCGTGCCCGCGATGGCGAGCCCGAGGCCGGCGTCGCCCCAGAAGAGCTCCTCCAGGGTGAGGGGGACGCCGAGGCCGGTGGGGTCGAAGAACTGCTGGGCGTAGAAGTCGAGGGAGTAGAGGCCGATCTTGGCGGCCTCCTGCACGACCGGCCAGGGGAACTCCTCGCGCTCGTCCCACTCCGCCGCGGCCGGTCGCATCACGTCGGCCGCGAAGCCGTGGATCCAGTCACGAATGCCCCGCTGATCCTCGTCGAGCTCCATCATGAACTGCGTCACGACCCCTCCAACTCGTCATTACTCGCGGTAACATGAGTATGTTACCCGTCAGTAGAGGTGTCAACTGCCCGGCCTCCCGGATTCGCTGAGTGGGCTTGGTGTTACGTTGCGCAGGCGTTACCGGAAACACAGGGGCGGGGAGGCGGGTCCTATGGAAACCAGTCAGCGGGACGATCAGCAACGGGCCGCGGAGCGGCGGCGCAAGGAGCTGCTGGAGGCCGCGGACCGGGTGGTGCTGCGGGACGGGCCGGGGGCGTCGATGAACGCCATCGCGGCCGAGGCGGGCATCACGAAGCCCATCCTCTACCGGCACTTCGGCGACAAGGGCGGCCTCTACCGCGCCTTGGCGGCCCGGCACACCGAAGCGCTGCTCGCGGGTCTGCGCGCCGCGCTCGACGCACCGGCGGCCACCCGGCGCGACCGGGTCGAGGCGACGCTCGACACCTATCTCGTGGCCATAGAGACCCGGCCGCAGGTCTACCGCTTCCTGATGCACCCCGCCGACGAGGGCCACCACTCCGACCAGGGTGAGCAGGGCTTCGACGTGGGCCGGCACTCCGCGCCGCTGCTGCGGCGGCTCGGCGAGGAGCTGGCCGAGGTGATAGCCGAGCGCGTCGACCTCGGGCCGGGCAGCGACGAGCTGGCCCGCGCGTGGGGGCACGGCATCGTCGGCATGATGCACGCGGCGGGCGACTGGTGGCTGCGCGAGCGGCCGTTCCCGCGGGCGAACCTCGTACGGCACCTCGCGGACCTGCTGTGGGGCCGGCTCGCGGACGCGGGCGACCTGGAGGGCGGACCGGCCTTCTGAGCCGGGCTCAGGCGCCGGGCGGGCCCGGCCCGTGAGACGGGTCAGGCCGCCCAGGGCGCCTTGCGGGCGGCCCGCAGCGCGCGACGCCTGCGCAGGCCCGTCAGACGGTCGAGGTACAGCCCGCCGTCGAGGTGGTCGCACTCGTGCTGGAGGCACCGGGCGAAGAACCCGGTGCCGCTCACGCGCACCGGGGCGCCGTCCATGGTGAAGCCCTCCACCACGGCGTGGTCGAAGCGCGGGGTGCCCGCCTCGATGCCCGGCACGGACAGACAGCCCTCGGGCCCGCGGACGGTCACGCCGTCGGCCTCCACCAGGCGGGGGTTGACGAGGTGCCCGAGGTGACGGCGGTCCTCGTCGTCGGGGCAGTCGTGGACGAAGACCCGCAGCGGGACGCCGATCTGGTTCGCGGCCAGGCCCACGCCCTGCGCCGCGTACATCGTGGCGAACATGTCCTCGATGAGTTTCGCCAGGTCAGGACCGAAGTCCGTGACCTCTTCGCACGGTGTGCGAAGACCCCGGTCGCCGAGCAGCCGCATGGGCCGTACCTGTCCCGCGCTGCCGGGAATCGAGCTTGTTCGCATGGGGTCAAGCGTACGTTCCAGGGGCTCTGGGTTCGGGCCCCCGGCCGGATCTCGATAGGCTGAGCCCCGACCGAAGCCTCCTGGCTGGCGATTCGGCGCGGAGGGGGCGTTCCACCGGCGGACCAGGGAACAGGCGGCGGCGCCGGATGCAAGGAGGATCTAGGACGATGGCAGGCAACACGGGGCCGCTGTCGCCGCGGGCCAAGCTGGCCGTGACGGCGGGCAAGGCTGCTGCGGCGGTGTCGCGAGCCGCGGGCCGCGGCAGCGGATCGGTGATCGGCGGCAAGGTCGCGCTCAAGCTCGACCCCGATCTGCTGGCCCGGCTGGCGACCCACCTGGACGTGGTCCTGGTGTCCGCCACCAACGGCAAGACGACCACGACCCGGCTGATCGCCGAGGCGCTGCGGGCCAGCGGCCCGGTGGTCTCCAACGCGCTGGGCGCGAACATGCCGGCCGGCATCACCTCCGCCCTCGCGGGCGGCTCGGACGCGCGCTACGGCGTGATCGAGGTGGACGAGAAGTACCTGGCGGGCGTCGCCCGGGACGTCTCGCCCAAGGCCATAGCGCTGCTGAACCTCTCGCGCGACCAGCTCGACCGGGCCGCGGAGACGCGCATGCTCGCCGAGAAGTGGCGCGAGGGCCTGGCGGGCACCAAGGCCGTGGTGATCGCCAACGCGGACGACCCACTGATCGTATGGGCCGCCTCCTCCTCGCCGAACGTGGTGTGGGTGGCGGCCGGCCAGGAGTGGAAGGACGACGCCTGGTCGTGCCCGTCGTGCGGTGGCGTGATGCAGCGCCCCGGCGACGACTGGTTCTGCGGCGAGTGCGGCTTCCGCCGCCCGACCCCGAGCTGGGCGCTGTCGGGCGACTACGTCCTCGACCCGCACGGCAGCGCGTGGCCGATCCACCTCCAGCTGCCGGGCCGGGCCAACAAGGCGAACGCCACCACGTCGGCGGCCGTCGCGGCCACCTTCGGGGTGCCGCCGCAGGTGGCGCTGGAGCGGATGTACCAGGTGCAGGCCGTCGCGGGCCGGTTCGACGTGGTGTCGTTCCTGGGCCGTGACGTCCGGCTGCTGCTGGCGAAGAACCCGGCCGGCTGGCTGGAGACCTTCTCCCTCATCGACGGCCCGCCGGCCCCGGTGATCCTGGGCGTCAACGCGCGCGGCGCGGACGGCACGGACACCTCCTGGCTGTGGGACGTCGACTACACCCGCCTCGCCGGGCACCCGATCTTCGTGATCGGCGACCGCAAGCTCGACCTCGCGGTGCGGCTGGAGGTCGCGGGCCTGGACTTCCGGGTCTGCGAGACCGTCGACGAGGCGGTGCAGTCCGCGCCGCCCGGCAGGATCGAGCTGATCGCGAACTACACGGCGTTCCAGGACGTGCGCCGCCGCGTCGGCAACTGACCCGCGAGCACTTGACAGGATTGTGAGCATGAGCAGCAGCCAGAACAGTCTGCGTGTGGTGTGGGTCTACCCCGACCTGCTCAGCACCTATGGCGACCAGGGCAACGCCCTGGTCCTGGAACGGCGCGCGCGCCAGCGCCGCCTGGACGTCCAGCGGGTGGACATCCGCTCCGACCAGCCCATCCCGACCTCCGGTGACATCTACCTGATCGGTGGCGGTGAGGACCGCCCGCAGCGACTGGCGGCCGAGCGGCTGCGCCGTGACGGCGGCCTGAACCGGGCCGTCGCCAACGGCGCGATCGTCTTCTCCGTCTGCGCCGGCTACCAGATCCTGGGCCACGAGTTCATCAACGACCTGGGCCAGCGCGAGCAGGGCCTGGGGCTGCTGGACGTCGTGAGCACCCGGGGCGAGGACGAGCGGTGCGTCGGTGACGTGCTGGCCGACGTCGACGAGCGGCTGGGCCTGCCCCCGCTGACCGGCTTCGAGAACCACCAGGGCATCACCCACGTCGGCCGCAACGCGCGCCCCTTCGCGCGGGTGCGGGTCGGCAGGGGCAACGGCACGGGCGACGGCACGGAGGGCGCGTACAACGACACCGTCTTCGGTACGTACATGCACGGGCCGGTCATGGCCCGCAACCCGCACATCGCGGACATGCTGATCAAGCTGGCGCTGGACGTCAACGCCCTGCCGCCGGTCGACGACCGCTGGTACGACGCGCTGCGCGAGGAGCGCATCTCGGCGGCGACCCAGCCCGCCTGAGCCGCGGAACGGGCCGCTCGGCCCGGATGACGGACGGTTGTGTTCCCCGCCACCCACCGCTTGTAGGGTGGCGGGGATCCAGCCGGACGACGGGGTCCGGTCTCCGGCCCTGTTGTGAAGGTTCCCTGTCATGCGCATTGGTGTACTCACCTCCGGTGGCGACTGCCCCGGTCTGAACGCCGTCATCAGGTCCGTCGTGCACCGCGCCGTGGTCGACCACGGCGACGAGGTCATCGGCTTCCACGACGGCTGGCGGGGGCTGCTGGAGGCCGACTACCGCAAGCTCGACCTGGACGCGGTGGCGGGCATCCTCGCCACCGGCGGCACGCTCCTGGGCTCGTCGCGGGTGCAGCCCGCACAGCTGCGGGACGGCGTCGAGCGGGCCAAGGGCCACCTCGCCGACCTCGGTCTCGACGTCGTCATCCCGATCGGCGGCGAGGGCACGCTCAAGGCGGCCCGGCTGCTGTCCGACGCGGGACTGCCGGTCGTGGGCGTCCCGAAGACCATCGACAACGACATCGCCTCGACCGATGTGACCTTCGGCTTCGACACGGCCGTGGGCGTCGCCACCGACGCCCTGGACCGGCTGAAGACGACCGCCGAGTCGCACCAGCGCGTACTGATCGTCGAGGTCATGGGCCGCCACACCGGATGGATCGCCCTGCACTCGGGCATGGCCGCGGGCGCCCACGCCATCGTCGTGCCGGAGCGGCCCTTCGACATCGACGAGCTGACCGAGGTCGTCGGCCGCCGCTTCGAGGACGGCAAGCGCTTCGCGATCGTGGTGGTCGCCGAGGGCGCCAAGCCGCGCGAGGGCTCGATGGCCTTCGAGATCGGCGCCACGGACATCTACGGCCACGAGCGCTTCGCGGGTGTCGCCCGGCAGCTCGCCGGCGAACTGGAGCGGCGCCTGGGCAAGGAGGCCCGCCCGGTGATACTCGGCCATGTGCAGCGCGGCGGCACGCCCACGGCGTACGACCGGGTGCTGGCGACGCGCTTCGGCTGGCACGCGGTGGAGGCCGCGCACCAGCGGGCGTTCGGGATGATGACGGCGCTGCGCGGCACGGACATCACGCTGGTGCCGTTGGCGGAGGCGGTCGAAAGCCTCAAGACGGTGCCGCACGAGCGGTACGCGGAAGTGGAGTGCGTCCTGTGAGACCGGGCGGTGGCTGAGCTCCTCGCTCGGCTCCCCGGCCGCGCTGACGCGCGGTGTCCTCAAACGCCGGACGGGCTGAAATTGCGCACCCGGAAACCTGGGGCTGCGCCCCGGGCCCCGCAACACGGCTTCGCCGCGTTGTCCTCAAACGCCGGACGGGCTGAAATTGCGCACCCGGAAACCTGGGGCTGCGCCCCGGGCCCCGCAACACGGCTTCGCCGCGTTGTCCTCAATCGCCGGACGGGCTGGATTTCACGGACCGTGGGTTCGTGACCTGCGGGCCGCAGGGATGCAGGCTGCGGACTACGGTCCGCACATCCCAGCCCGTCCGGCGTCGCAGGCCACGAACCACGGTCCGCACAACTCAGCCCGTCCGGCGATTGAGGCCGCCCGCCGCAGGCGCCACGGACCCGCACCGTCCCAGCCCCTCCGGCGTCGCAGGCCACGGACCACGGGTCCGCACAACCAGCCCGGCCGGCGTTTGAGGCCGCCGCCGCAGGCGCCACGGACCCGCACCGTCCCAGCCCCTCCGGCGTCGCAGGCCACGGACCACGGGTCCGCACAACTCAGCCCGTCCGGCGTTTGAGGCCGCCGCCGCAGGCGCCACGGACCCGCACCGTCCCAGCCCCTCCGGCGAATAAGAGCGCACCCGCAGAGGACAGATCACGGTCCGGAGAAATTGAGCCCGCCCGGCGATTGAGGACACGCCCGAAGGGCGCCCCGCCGCAGGCGGCGAAGGACCCGCACCCGACGAGCGCCCCCGGCCACAACTCCGGCCAAGGGCGCCTCTAGTCTTGACGAGGCGCATTGGTGCGAAATGGGAGAGAGCGGATGGATCACAGCGGGCACGGCATGATGATGGACATGCCGCCGTTCACGCTGGGACGGGGGTTGCAGTACAGCAGCGAACCCTTCTTCTTGATCGGCTGCCTGCTGGCGCTGGGACTGTACGGCTGGGGTGTGGTCCGGCTGCGGCGGCGGGGCGACGCCTGGCCCGTGGGGCGGATCGTCGCGTTCGTGGCCGGCGTGCTGACGATCCTGCTGGTGATGTGCACCAAGCTGAACGACTACGGCATGGTCATGTTCAGCGTGCACATGGTGCAGCACATGGTGATCAGCATGCTCTCGCCGATCCTGCTGCTGCTCGGCGCGCCGGTGACGCTGACGCTGCGGTCGCTGCCCGCGGCCGGCCGGGGCCGCAGGGGGCCCCGCGAATGGCTGGTGTCGCTGCTGCACAGCCGCTACATGCGGATCATCACGCACCCGGCGTTCACGATCCCGCTGTTCATCGCGAGCCTCTACGCGCTGTACTTCACCCCGATCTTCGACTTCCTGATGGAGACGAAGACCGGACACATCGCGATGATGGTGCACTTCCTGGCCGTGGGCCTGGTGTTCTTCTGGCCGATCATGGGCGTGGACCCGGGCCCGCACCGGCCCGGCTATGTGATGCGGATGCTGGAGCTCTTCGCGGGCATGCCCTTCCACGCCTTCTTCGGCATCGCCCTGATGATGGCCTCGGAGCCGATGATCGGCACCTATATGCACCCGCCGGCCTCGCTGGGCATCGACGCGCTGGAGGACCAGCAGGCCGGTGGCGGCATCGCCTGGGCGTTCAGCGAGATCCCGTCGGTCGTGGTGCTGCTGGCCCTCGTCCTCCAGTGGTACCGCTCGGAGCAGCGGCAGGCCCGCCGCCTGGACCGTGCCGCGGACCGCGACGGTGACAAGGAACTGGCGGCCTACAACGCCTACCTGGCGTCGCTCCAGGGCCGGGGGCAGTAGGCGGACGCTGTAGCGGCAGGGGCCGCGGCCGGGAGACGATGGGCTCCTGGCCGCGGCCCTTTCGCTTGCCACGCATCCGGGCCGCCGGGAGGAGGTACGGGCATGCCCGGATCGACGAAGGCGTTGGCGGTGCTGACGGTGGGCTCGCTCGTCGTCGTGACCGCGTATTCGGTGACGATCGGCAGCGACGGCTGGCTGTGGTTCACGTGGGTGATGCTGGGGCTGATGACGATAGGGGCGTCGGCGACCAGGAGAACGTGAGGATCTCCGGAGCCGGTCAGAAGCGGAAGACGGGCCCCGTCGCCGCGTCGAGCGCGCACGCGTTGGGGTAGGTCTTGTGCCAGACGATGGGCCGTCCGTTCCAGTCGCCTTCCGCGGTCGCGGTGACCGGGTCGTACTCCCGCGTGCAGAGGTGGCTCTCGACGATCACGTCGCCCGGCTCCCCCTGCGCCCGGTGCAGGGCCGTGCAGGCCGCCGCACCGTGCGGGTGGTGTCCGTCGCCGTCCGGGCAGGTGAGCTGGAGCCCTCGGGTCCAGGTGTTCTGGGCGCCGGACACAGTCAGGAAGAGCCGCCCGTGGTCGGAGTCACCGGCGGCCGCGGGTGGCGCGGCCAGGGCGAGCAGAGCGGTGGCGCTCGCCGCGGCGGCCACGGCGGCGGTACGTACGGACATCGGTTCCTCCTGGGGCGCGGGGGTGCCCGGAGCAAGCTCATCGCGCGCGTGAGGCGCGGCGCAAGCGTCCGCACCGGCCGGTCGCCCGACCGGCCGCACACGATCACCCGCCCGGCGGGCGCGAGGAGCCGCTCGCCGCCGGTCAGGAGGAGATGCGTACGCGTTTGATGTCGACCGGCAGCGTCGGGAAGCCGTCGCCCGGCCCGTTCTGGTCGTCCTCGCCGCCTGCCGCGATCTTCCGCAAGGTGCCGAGGCCCGCGGTGACCTTGCCGAACGGCGTGTAGGCGGGCGGGAGCTTGGTGTCCTTCCAGACGAAGAAGAACTGGCTGCCGTTGGTGTTCGGGCCGGCGTTGGCCATCGCCACCGTCCCGGCCGGGTAGGTGGCCCCGGTCAGGTTCTCGTCGGGGAAGGAATAGCCGGGACCGCCGCTCCCGGTGCCGGTCGGGTCGCCGCACTGCAAGACGTAGATGCGTGCCGTGGTGAGCCGGTGGCAGTGCGTCCCGTCGAAGTACGCGCGCTGCGCGAGGAACTTGAAGGAGTAGGTCGTGCACGGGGCCTTGTCGACCTCGGCCCGGAAGGTGACGGCGCCCTGGCTGGTGCGCAGCGTGGCCTTGTAGGGTCTGGCGGCCTTGGCCGCGTCGAAGACGGGTATCCCCTTGAACTTGTCCGCGGGGACGGCGGGCGTGTAAGTGCAGGCGGTGGTCTGCGCGGGCGGGGCCGGGGCGGCCGCCGCGGCCGGCACCGCGACGCCGAGAGGCAGCAGGGCGGCGGCGAGCAGGGCGGCGTGCGGTTTACGGAGCACGGGACAGTTCCCTTCGGAAGCGAATCCGGACGGGGCTGGGTGAACGACCGCGCCCCGGTCTCTCAAAGGCCGGGGCGCGATCTCATGTTCGGGGCTCTGACCGGCAGTGCCCTGGTGCTACTTGGCCGCGGAGGCCTTCGGCGGCTCCGGGACGGCGTGCGGGGCGCACGTGACGTCCTTGGCGTCGACCTTGCCTTCGAGGAGATAGGCGTCGACCCGGGAGTTGATGCAGGGGTTCACGAGGCCCGTGACGCCGTGCGAACCGGCGCCCTGCTCTGTGATCAGGCGCGAGCCCTGGAAGCGCTTGTGGAGCTCGACCGCGCCCGCGTAGGGGGTGGCGGCGTCACGCGTGCTCTGGACGATGAGCGTCTTCGGCAGGCCCTTGTGCGTGGTGACCTCGACCGGCGTGCCCTGAGGGGCCTTCCAGGTGGCGCAGGGCAGGTTCATCCAGGCGTTGGCCCAGGTCATGAAGGGGGCCTGGCGGTTGACGCGGGTGTTGTCCCGGTCCCACTTCTTCCAGCTGGTGGGCCACTTGGCGTCGGCGCACTCGACCGCGGTGTAGACGGCGTTGCCGTTCTCCGCGGTGATGTTGGCCGCCTTGTCGGCCAGGTTCGGGCCGGCCGCGGAGACCAGCGGCTTGCTGTCACCGGCGACGTACTTGCTCCAGGCCTCGGCGACCGGGACCCACGAGGAGTCGTAGTACGCGGCGCTCTGGAAGTAGTTGATGAGCTCGGCCGGGCCGACGACGCCACCGATGGGGCTCTTCTTGGCGGTGGCCCGGATCTTCTCCCAGCCCTGCTGGACCTCGGCCTGGGTGCCGCCGAGGTGGAAGACGGCGTCGTGCTGGGCGACCCACTTCTCCCAGTCCTTGAAGCGGCCCTCGAAGGCGACGTCCTGCTCCAGGTTGGCCTGGTACCAGATGTTCTCCTGCGCCGGGTTGACGACACTGTCGACGATCAGGCGGCGGACGTGGTCGGGGAAGAGCGTGCCGTAGACGGCGCCGAGGTAGGTGCCGTAGGAGACGCCCAGGTAGTTGAGCTTCTTCTCGCCGAGGGCGGCGCGCACGACGTCGATGTCACGGGCGGTGTTGGCCGTCGTGAGGTACGGCAGGAGGTCGCCGCTGCGCTCGGCGCAGCCGTCCGCGTACTGCCGGGCCAGCTTGCGCTGGGCGAGCTTGTCGGCCTCGTTGGAGGGCACCGGGTCGGCCTTGGGCGCCGCCACGAACTTCTGCGGGTCGATGCAGGAGATCGGGGCGGAGTGGCCCACGCCGCGCGGGTCGAAGCCGACGAAGTCGTACGCCTTGGCGGTCTTGGTCCACAGCGGGCTCTTGGTCGTGATCCGCTTGGGGAACCTCATGCCGGAGCCGCCGGGGCCGCCGGGGTTGTAGATCAGCGAACCCTGGCGCTCGGCGGTGCTGCCGGTGGACCGGGCGCGGTCCACGGCGATCTTGATGGTGCGGCCGTTCGGCTTGCGGTAGTCCACGGGAACCGTGACGAAACCGCACTCGATCGGCTTCTCCAGGGCCCAGTCGGCAGGACAGTCCTGCCACTTGATGCCCGCTTTCGCCGCCTTCGCGGCGGCGACCTGCACACCGTGCGCCTCGGCGGCGCCGCCCGGCACGCGGTCGACCGCGCCGGCGGCCGGGGCGGTCAGGAACCCGGCCACCAGCGCGCCGGTCACCGCAGTGCCGGCCGCGCCGAGTATTGATGTAGGTCTCACGTAGGAATCCCCCTGCTGGTGCGCCGCGTGGCGCGGCGGTGATCGCAATACTGCTGCTCGGATCCTTCCGTCTCCCTTGCCATAAAGGACAGGTTCCACAGGGGTTTCTTTACTAATCCGTAAGAATGAAGACACAAAAGATGCCACATGTGGCGCCGTTCATCCCCGTCGCATCAAAACGCCCGCATGGCGCCATCCACCATCAAGTCGCCCGATTCCAGTGCCTTTCGGAGCTGGAGGCCGTCCGGGGCGACCGCGCACACCACGGCGGCCGGTCCGGCGAGCGGGGTGAGGGCGGCCGTCGCGCCGAGCGGGCGCGGTGTCAGGGGGGCGCCCTCGAAGGCCGGGTCGACCACGAGGAGTTGCCCCACGGCCCGGTGGCCGCCGAGCACCGCGCCACCGTCCCAGCCGGGCGCCCCGGGCCCATACGCCAGCTCCTGGTCGAAGAGCGGGCGGCCGGCGCGGTGGACCGTCAGCCGGGCGGTCAGCCGGCCGGGCGGCTCGCCGGCACGGCCGAGGATCTGCTCCTCGCGGAGCACCAGCCGTGCGGTCGGCGCGAGTTCGACGCGGGTGGTGCTGCGCAGGTCGCTGCCCCGCGCGGAGATCAGCGGCTCGGGCAGCCAGTGCAGCGTGGCTCCCTCGCCGACCCTGATCCGGGTGTCGTAGGTGGCCGGCTCGCCCGTACGGCCGGGCAGGGCGATGGTCGCCGCCGTGGTGGAGAAGCTCAGGGCCGCGCCGTCCTCGACCTCGGCGGTGAGGGTGAGCCGGTCGCCGCCGAGGGGCGCGCTCATCGCGCCGACGAGGGCGACCCGCGCCCCGGGCCCGGACGCCCGCAGCCTGCGCAGCGCGAACGGGCCCGCGCCGTCGAGAACGGGCAGGGCCGTCCCGCCCCTGCCGCCGGGGGTGGCGACGATCCGGGCGGCGGCCCGGACGCCGGCGGCGGGCTCGTGCCGTACGGGTGCGAGGGTCATCGGGAGCCGGCGGTCCAGGCGGTGAGCTGCGCGCGTACCCACTCGGAGACGGGCCCGACGCCGCCCTCGGTGGCCAGCGAGGTGAAGGCGACGGGGAGTTCCCCGCGCTGGGCCTTGGCGTCGCGGGCCATGCCCTCCAGGTCGACGCCGACGTAGGGGGCGAGGTCGGTCTTGTTGACGACGAGCAGGTCGGCGGTGGTGACACCGGGGCCGCCCTTGCGCGGGATGTCGTCGCCGCCCGCGACGTCGATGACGAAGATCTGCGCGTCGACGAGCCCCTTGGAGAAGGTGGCGGTGAGGTTGTCGCCACCGGACTCGACCAGGATCAGGTCCAGCGGCCCGACCGCGTCCTCCAGGTCCTCGACGGCTTCGAGGTTGGCCGAGATGTCGTCACGGATGGCGGTGTGCGGGCAGGCGCCGGTCTCGACGGCCGTGATCCGCTCGGGCGGCAGCACGGCGTTGCGGAGCAGGAATTCGGCGTCCTCGCGGGTGTAGATGTCGTTGGTGACGACGGCGATGGACAGCCGGTCGCGCAGCTCGCGGCAGAGCGCGGCGACGGTCGCGGTCTTCCCGGACCCGACGGGCCCACCGAGCCCTATCCGCAGGGCACGGCGCGACCCGTCACCGCGGAGCGGGTTCGCTGCGCTGTACGTGTGACGGTGGGGGTAGGCGTCGGGGTGATCGAGGTGCATGGTCCCTCCGGGGGTTCGGTCATGGGCGTCTGTGGTGCCGCCGCCTGCGGCGGGAGCGGCCTGCGGGCGTGTCCTCAAACGCCGGACGGGCTGGATTTGGGCTGATGTGGGTGCGCCATTCTTTTCAGCCCGTCCGGCGATTGACGACGCGCCCGAAGGGCGCTGGGGTCCGGGGTCTCCCCGGTTTCGGGAAGGGGCGGGACTGGGGAAATTTCCCCTACGTCGCAAACAACCGCACCGGCCAAGCCGCATGCACCTCCGCCGTGATGTCGAGCAAGGGCGCGGAACACGCGGGCAGGGCCGCCACTCCCCCACGCGCCGCGTCAGCCGCCCGCGCCGCGACAAGGTCCAGCTCCGGCGCCAGCCGGGCCAGAACCCCCGTCGCGTCGAACGGATCGAGGCTGAGCAGCCGTACGACCGCCGTCGCCGGGCCGCTGACCGATTCGTAGACGGCGGCGTACGCGGCGTCCAGCGGAGTCAGCCCGGCGGCGCGGGCGGCCAGCCCGAGCACGATCGGCTGGTGGGCGCCGCGCGGCCGGGCCGCCACCAGCGCCTCCAGCTCGGGCGAGGGCCATGTGGCCCGTACGGCGCGGGTCATCTGCCGCCCCAGGCGGCGCGCGGCGGCGCGCAGGGCCGGTGAGGGCGTGCGCGCGTCGGCGGCCTCGTCGAGCGCGAGCGGGTCGAGGCCCGCGGCGGCCGCGGCGGCGAGCCCGGCGGCGGTGAGCCCGGCGGTGTGCAGCCGCCCCCGGCAGAACGCCTCCAGGCTCTCCGCGTCCCGGACGCGGCCCGCCTTGACGGCGGCCTCGGCGCCACCGGAGTGCGCGTGGCCTCCCGCCGGGAACCGCCCGTCGGCGAGGACGAGCAGCGCGGCCCGCGCGGCCGACGGCGCGAGCGTCTCCCTCGCTGCCATCAGAAGAGGAAGTAGCGCTGCGCCATGGGCAGTTCCGCCACCGGCTGTGGTTCGATCACATCGCCGTCGACCGTGACCGTGAACGTGTCGGGGTCGACCTCCACCCGGGGGCGGGCGTCGTTGTTGCGCATGTCCGCCTTGGTGACGCCGCGCGTGCTGCGGATCGGGGTGAAGCGCTTGCCGAGGCCGAGCCGCTCGGGCAGGCCGTCGTCGAGGGCCCACTGGGTGACGAAGTTCAGGGAGTTGGCGGCGGGTGCCCGGCCGGTGGCGCCGTACATGGGGCGCGGCAGGATCGGCTGCGGGGTGGGGATGGAGGCGTTCGCGTCGCCCATCTGCGCGTACGCGATCTGGCCGCCCTTGATGACGAGCAGCGGCTTGACGCCGAAGAACGCCGGTTCCCACAGCACGAGGTCGGCGAGCTTGCCGGTCTCGACGGAGCCGATCTCGTGGTCGAGGCCCTGCGCGACGGCCGGGTTGATGGTGTATTTGGCGACATAGCGCCGGGCCCGCCGGTTGTCGGCGGCGCCGTCCCCCGGCAGGGCGCCGCGCCGCCGCTTCATCACGTGCGCCGTCTGCCAGGTGCGCAGCACGACCTCGCCGACGCGGCCCATCGCCTGGGAGTCGGAGGAGATGATCGAGATGGCACCCAGGTCGTGCAGGACGTCCTCGGCCGCGATGGTGCCGGGCCTGATCCGGGACTCGGCGAAGGCGAGGTCCTCGGGCACGGCCGGGTTGAGGTGGTGACAGACCATCAGCATGTCGAGGTGTTCGTCGACGGTGTTGACGGTGTGCGGCCGGGTCGGGTTGGTGGAGCTGGGGAGGACGTTGGCCTCGGAGACGACGGTGATGATGTCGGGCGCGTGCCCGCCGCCCGCGCCCTCGGTGTGGTAGGCGTGGAGGGTGCGTCCGGCGATCGCGGCGAGGGTGTCGCCGACGAAGCCCGCCTCGTTGAGCGTGTCGGTGTGGATGGCGAGCTGGGCGCCGCTCTCCTCGCAGACGGCCAGGCAGGCGTCGATGACGGCGGGGGTGGCCCCCCAGTCCTCGTGGATCTTGAAGCCGACGGCTCCGGCGCGCAGTTGGGCGCGCATGGAGTCGTAGGAGACGGTGTTGCCCTTGCCGAGGAAGCCGACGTTGAGCGGGTAGCCCTCCATCGCCTCGAACATCCGGGCAAGGTGCCAGGAGCCGGGGGTGATGGTGGTGGCCTTGCTGCCCTCGGCCGGGCCGGTGCCGCCGCCCACCAGCGTGGTGACGCCGGAGGCGAGGGCCTCGTCCGCGATCTGCGGGCAGATGAAGTGGACGTGGGCGTCGACGGCCCCGGCGGTGAGGATCTTCCCGTTGCCCGCGATGATCTCGGTCTCGGGGCCGATGACGAGGTCGGGGTGGACACCGTCCATGGTGTCGGGGTTGCCGGCCTTGCCGATGCCGGTGATGCGGCCGTCGCGGATGCCGATGTCGGCCTTGACGACGCCCCAGTGGTCGAGGACGACGGCGCCGGTGATGACGGTGTCGGGGGCGCCGTCGGCGCGGGTCGCGCGGGACTGGCCCATGGACTCCCGGATGACCTTGCCGCCGCCGAAGACCGCCTCGTCCCCGGCGTGGCCGGGGCCCCCGCTGCGGTCCTCCTCGATCTCGACGAGGAGGTCGGTGTCGGCGAGGCGGATGCGGTCGCCGACAGTGGGGCCGAACAGTTCCGCGTACGCGGCCCGGCTGAGCTCAGTCATCGAGCGGTCCTCCGCACTCGCCGCGCAGCCCCTCGACGATCCGCTTGCCGGCGATCGGCACCAGGCCGACCTCGACGGGGATGCCGGGCTCGAAGCGCACGGCGGTGCCGGCGGCGATGTCGAGCCGCTTGCCGCGCGCGGCGGCGCGGTCGAAGTCGAGGCCCGGGTTGGCCTCGGCGAAGTGATAGTGCGAGCCGACCTGCACGGGCCGGTCGGCGGCGTTGAGCACGGTGAGACGGGTGCGGTGGAGCCCCTGGTTGAGGGGTACGGGGGCGTCGGCGAGCAGGATCTCTCCGGGAATCATGGCGGTCTTCCCCTTCAGCCGATGGGCTCGTGCACGGTGACGAGCTTGGTGCCGTCCGGGAAGGTGGCCTCCACCTGGACCTCGTGGATCATCTCGGGTATGCCGCTCATCACTTCGTCGCGGGTGAGCACCTTGCGCCCGGAGGACATCAGCTCGGCGACGGTCCGGCCGTCGCGGGCGCCTTCCAGGACGTGGACGGTGATCAGGGCCACCGCCTCGGGGTGGTTGAGGAGCACCCCACGGGCGCGGCGCTTCTCGGCTACGTCGGCGGCCACATGGAGAAGCAGGCGTTCCTGCTCATGCGGGGAGAGTTGCATGCGTCCACCTCACTGACGAACCAGTCCCCCTAGCGGAACCCAACGGGGGCACACAAGAGTTCTACACACCTTTGACCTGGGGTTCTTCATCGGACGGCCAGGGATTGCAGATTAGAGCGGAAGCTTTTCCAACGCGTTAACTGACTCTTTGCGCATCCATGGCCAGAGGAGTCGGGAGGGACCGGAGGGGCGGAAGGGGCGGATCCGGCGATCCGGGCCGGGACTTGGTGCCGCTGCTGTCTGCATCTACTGGATCTTCTGGTCCGGATCACTCCGCCGCTCCCTCATGACACGTACGACGGACTACGGGCGCCGCAGACCGCGCGCGTCGGCCGCACGGGGCCGGGAGAAGTCCTCGCAGCCGCGTTCGAGGACGGTGGGCGGGAGTTGCCCGGGAGCACCCTGGCGCGTCCGGTGCCGGTCCGGGCCGGGGCGCGGCGGCGCGTCCGGGGCGCCATCCCGCTCACACTCCCGCCCGCGCCCATGGATCACGGGTCGGCGGGCGAATAAACACCGCTCCCCCAGACGCCGGACGGTGTCGTAGACGAGGCGCGGTGATCGATTTCAGCCGGGCACGCACGCCGCGCCGGAGCCCTGTCGACGGGCCCCAGGCCAGCGGCTCAACAGGGCTTCGCCGAAACGGACAATCCCCGTCGTGTCCAGCGGAATTGCCCAGGAGTGAGCAGCCTCACATACCTCTGGTTCCGCTCGGAATCCGTACCTGGGCTGCGCCAAGATCCCGTCGACGACAAGACCCCGCCATCCCGGCGGGGCGGTCCAGGCGGACGCCGAACCCCGCCGCTGTCTGGATGCCGGGTCGACCGATCGCACCGGTGGGGATGGAGGACCCGAGCACGGTGGGACGACCAAGAGTAGTGCGGTCGGCCCTTGGGGTGAAGCCGTTGACACGGCCGGGCATCTTCGCCTGCCCGAACCCGACAGGTCATCCTTCACAGGCGGCTGACGAAGGGTTGGCACATGGGCGCGCACAAACGTCCGTCAATGATGTCCAGGGCCGGCGCGGCCTCCGCGCTCACGCTCGCCGCCGTCGGCGCCACGGTGCTGGTGCCGGGCGGCGCGACAGGGGCAGCGGCATCGACCGTCGCCACCGAAGCACTGCACATCGCGGCCTCGAAACAGGGCTCGCCCTATCAATGGGGTGCGACCGGCCCTTACCGCTTCGACTGCTCGGGCCTGACCCTCTACTCCTTCAAGCGGGCCGGGAAGAGCCTGCCCCGCACCGCCGCCGAGCAGTACAACCGGACCACCCACATCTCCCGCTCCGCCCGCGAAGCCGGTGACCTGGTGTTCTTCGTCTCCGGCCAGGGTGTCTACCACGTCGGGATATACGCGGGTGGCGGCAAGATCTGGCACGCGCCCAAGACCGGCGCGGTGGTCCGTCTGGAGCGGATCTGGACGAACAACGTCCGCTACGGCCGGGTGGACTGACCGGCCCTCACGCCCGGCAGCACGCGGCCGCGACGCCGCGCCGGGGCCCCGCACGCCGTGCGGGGCCCCGGCCCCGCCCTCACCGTTCGGCGCTGAGGGCGGGCACCGTCCAGGGCAACGAGATCCACACGGTCTTGCCGCCGTCCGGGTTCGGGGTGAAGAAGACCCTTCCCCCGCGCTCCGCGGTGAGGCAGCGGATGATGACCAGGCCCCGCCCGTTGTCCTGCTGGACGGCGGCGGGCAGTCTGCGGGGCAAGCGCGGGTGGCTGTCCGTGACCCCGATCCGCAACTGCCGGTCGAGTTCGAGCCGGACCTCGACGGTGAAGGTGGGCGACTGGCCGCGGGTGTGCTGCACGGCGTTGGTGGCGAGCTCGGAGACGATCAGCCGCACGGTCTCGGCGGCTTCCGTGCCGCCCGGCAGCCCCCAGTCCGCGAGCACGCCGGCCACATAGCGGCGTGCGGTGGAGACCGAGGCGGGGGCGCTCGGCAGGGTGACGGTGGCTTCTTGATGATCTGCCATGGCGCAGTCCCTTTCCCGCCGGGAGCGGACTCCGACGCAATGCGCCGTGAAGTCGAGAGCGCTTCCGGTCGGCTCTGCGCGACAGCCTGCCACCGGAAATGGTGAGGATGCGGGCGATCTCCCGAGATCTGCATATATCTGTCGCTCGAAGCGGTGAACTCTACGACGAGCGACCGGATTCCGGCGGCACAGTGGTCTATTGACAAGAAACACCAGGTTCACCACGGGCGGAGGCAGGGCTATGCGAAACGGACCCGCGGTGCGCCGCCGCAAACTCGGCGGTGAGCTGCGCCGCCAGCGCGAACTCGCGGGACTGACCAGCCTGGAGGCCGCCCACGCGGTGGGCTGGCACCAGTCGAAAGTCAGCCGGATCGAGACGGGCAGCAGTGGCGTGAAGTCCTCGGACGTCGCGCTGCTGCTGGACGCGTACGGAGTGTCGGACCCCGAACTGCGCGCGCTGCTGGGAGCGCTGTGCGGGGCGGGCACCGCCGATGCGGAGGGCGGCCGCCGGGGCTGGTGGTACGCCTACCGCAATCTGCTGCCCCCGGCGTATCTCGACTTCATCAGCCTGGAATCGGAGGCGTCGCGGTTACGCACCCTGGAGACGACGGTCGTGCCGGGCCTCCTCCAGACTCCCGCCTACGCCCGCGCCGTGACCCGTGCGGCGCTCAACGACCCGCCGCCGGAACAGGTCGAGAAGCTGGTCCGGGTGCGCATGGCACGGCAGTCGGTGCTGGGTGGCGCCAGCCCACTGGAGTTGTGCGCCGTGCTGGACGAGGCGGTGCTCCGCCATCAGGTCGGCGGACGGGAGGTCATGGCCGGGCAGTTGCGACACCTGGTGGAAACGGGTGCACAGCGTCATGTGCGGCTGCATGTACTGCCGTTCTCCAGGAGCGGCCACATTGGCATCACCGGGCCTTTTGTTATTTTCTCATTTCCGCGCATTGCTGATCTGGACGTGGTTGTTCTCGACCATTTGACGAGTAGCCTCTACCTGGAGCGGAAAGAAGACCTCCGGGCGTACGCCGCCGCATTCACCACGCTGCGGGCGCACGCCCTCTCGCACGAGAACTCGCTGGATTTCATCGCCGGGATCAACGACGGCGCGTAAGGAGGCACCATGTCCGCAATGCCTCGGTACGTACCTTCCCATTCGGCCCTGTGCGGCGCAGTGTGGCGACGCAGCAGTTACAGCACCGGAATGAACAACTGCGTAGAGACGGCCGGTCCGGCCCCCGGGCTCCTGGCCGTGCGCGACTCGAAGAACACCGCCCTGTCCGCCCTGTTGCTCTCCCCCGCCGCCTGGTCCTCCTTCATCACAGGACTGTGCGACGGCTCCCTCCGTCCCCCCGACCGCACGGACTGAGCTCAGGCGGCCGGCGCGGTCCGTACGACCGTGCCGACCGCCTCCTCGATCTGCCGGTCCGACAGGTCCGCGCGGGCGGTCAGCCGCAGCCGCGAGATGCCGTCGGGCACGGACGGCGGCCGGAAGCAGCCGACCGCGAGCCCCGCGGCCCGGCAGTCGGCCGCCCAGCGCACCGCCGCCTCGGGGGACGGCGCCCGTACGGACACCACCGCCGCGTCGGGCCGTACGGCCTCCAGGCCCGCGGCCGTCACCCCGCGGTGCAGCTCGCGGGCGACGTGCCGGGCACGGGCCGCGCGCTGCGGCTCGCGGCGCAGCACCCCGAGGCTCGCCAGGGCCGCGCCCACGGCGGCCGGGGCGAGGCCGGTGTCGAAGATGAAGGTCCGGGCGTTGCTGACCAGGTGCCTGATCACCCGGGCCGGGCCGAGGACGGCGCCGCCCTGGCTGCCCAGGGACTTCGACAGGGTGACGGTGGCGACGACGTCCTCGGCGCCCGCGAGTCCCGCCGCGTGCACGGCCCCGCGGCCGCCGTCGCCGAGTACGCCCAGCCCGTGCGCGTCGTCCACGAGCAGGGCCGCGCCATGGGCCCGGCAGGCGTCGGCGAGCGCGGCCAGCGGTGCGGCGTCGCCGTCGACGGAGAAGACGGAGTCGGTGACGGCCAGCGCGCGGCCGCCGTGGGCGTCGAGCGTCTTGCGGACCACCTCCGGATCGGCGTGCGGGACCACGGCGGTCGCGGCCCGGGCGAGCCGGCAGCCGTCGATGAGCGAGGCGTGGTTGCCCGCGTCGGAGACCACGAGGGTGGCGTTGTCCGCGGGCCCGGTGAGCGCGGTGACGGCGGCGAGGTTGGCCGCGTAGCCCGAGGAGAACACCAGGGCCGCCTCGAAGCCGCAGAAGGCGGCCAGTTCCTCCTCCAGCCGGGCGTGCAGTGCGGTGCTGCCGGTGACCAGCCGCGAACCGGTCGATCCCGCGCCCCACCGCAGCGCGGCACCGGCCGCCGCCGCGGTGACCTCCGGGTGCCGGGTGAGCCCCAGATAGTCGTTGCCCGCCAGGTCGGTCAGCGGCGAATCGGCGGGGCGCGGACGCAGGTCCCGCACCAGACCGGCGGCGAGGCGGCGCTCGTGGTGCCGGTCGATCCAGTCGAACGGGTCCTGGGGCATCGGCCGTCCTTGTCGTTTTTCGTGAGGAGCGGTGGAGGGGCGCTGGAGGAGCGGTGGAGAGGCGGGAGCACGGCGGGCCCCGGGGCCCGGCTTTGTATGCAGTGCATAGAACGTAGTCCTCGTCGTGCCCGGTCAGGGTGTGGCAATACACACACCTCAAAAGGCGGCTGTTGTGCGATATCTCCATTGGCCCGAGGCGGTGCGGTGCGTAAGGATCTCGGCCATGGACCTGCTGAACACGCTGGTGGACAAGGGGTTGCGGCGGGAGCTGCCGACCCGTGAAGAGGCGCTCGCCGTACTGGCGACCTCCGACGACGAACTGCTCGATGTGGTGGCCGCGGCGGGCAAGGTGCGCCGCAAGTGGTTCGGGCGCCGGGTGAAGCTCAACTATCTGGTCAACCTCAAGTCCGGGCTCTGCCCCGAGGACTGCTCCTACTGCTCGCAACGGCTCGGTTCCACGGCCGGGATCCTGAAGTACACCTGGCTGAAGCCGGAGGAGGCGTCGCAGGCGGCGGCCGCCGGTGTCGCGGGCGGCGCGAAGCGCGTCTGCCTCGTGGCCAGCGGGCGCGGGCCGACGGACCGGGACGTGGAGCGGGTCACCAGGACCATCGAGGCGATCAAGGAGCAGAACGAGGACGTCGAGGTGTGTGCCTGCCTCGGGCTGCTCTCCGCCGGGCAGGCGGAGCGGCTGCGCGCCGCGGGTGCCGATGCCTACAACCACAACCTCAACACCTCCGAGGCCACCTACGGCGGCATCACCACGACGCACACCTACGCCGACCGCGTGGACACCGTGCAGCAGGCGCAGGCGGCGGGCATGTCCGCGTGCTCCGGGCTGATCGCGGGCATGGGCGAGACCGACGCCGACCTCGTCGACGTGGTGTTCTCCCTGCGGGAGCTGGACCCGGACTCGGTGCCGGTCAACTTCCTCATCCCCTTCGAGGGGACGCCGCTGGCGAAGGAGTGGAACCTCACCCCCCAGCGCGCGCTGCGGATCCTGGCGATGGTGCGGTTCGTCTGCCCGGACGTGGAGGTCCGGCTGGCGGGCGGCCGCGAGGTGCACCTGCGCTCGATGCAGCCGCTCGCGCTGCACCTGGCCAACTCGATCTTCCTCGGCGACTATCTGACCAGTGAGGGCCAGGAGGGCAAGGCCGACCTGGCGATGATCGAGGACGCGGGCTTCGAGGTGGAGGGCGCGGACACCACGACCCTGCCGGAGCACCGCGCCGACGCCCTGGCCGGCGGCTGCGGCGGGCACGGCGGTGGCGGCTGCGGCCCGTGCGGGGACGGCGCCGCCGAGGCTCCCGCCTCGGAGCCTTCGGGAGCCACGGAGCCTTCGGGAGCCGGGGTTCCGGCCGGCGCCCCGGGCGAGGTGCGCCCGGAACTGGTCGCCGTACGGCGCCGGGGCGCGGGGACGGATCTGCCGCCCAATGCCTGAGCCGCTCGCCCCGGGCGAGTTGCTCGCCCTCGACCGGCAGCACGTCTGGCACCCGTACGGCCCGATGCCGGGCCGCCAGGAGCCGCTGATCGTCGCTTCCGCGTCGGGGGTGCGGCTGCGGCTCGCCGAACCGGCCCACGGCAGGGACGAGTTGATCGACGGGATGTCGTCGTGGTGGTCCGCCGTCCACGGCTACAACCACCCCGTGCTCAACGCGGCCGCGCGGGAACAGCTGGACCGGATGAGCCATGTGATGTTCGGCGGGCTCACCCATGAGCCCGCCGTGCGGCTCGCGGCCCGCCTGGTGGAGATCACGCCCGAGGGCCTCGAACACGTCTTCCTCGCCGACTCCGGTTCGGTGTCGGTCGAGGTGGCCGTGAAGATGTGCCTCCAGTTCTGGCGCTCGGCCGGACGGCCGGAGAAGCACCGGCTGATGACGTGGCGCGGCGGCTACCACGGGGACACCTGGCAGCCGATGGCCGTGTGCGACCCGGACGGCGGGATGCACGAGCTGTGGTCGGGCGCGCTCCCCCGGCAGGTGTTCGCGGACGCGCCGCCGCACGACTACGACACGGACGCGGTGGACGCCTACTCGGCGCACCTGCGGGAGGTCCTCGCGCGCCACGCGCACGAGCTGGCCGCCGTGATCGTGGAGCCGGTCGTGCAGGGCGCGGGCGGGATGCGCTTCCACGACCCGGTGTATCTGCGGGTGCTGCGCGAGGCGTGCGACGAGCACGGCGTGCTGCTGGTCCTGGACGAGATCGCCACCGGCTTCGGCCGTACGGGCAGGCTCTTCGCGGCCGAGCACGCGGGCATCACCCCGGATGTGATGTGTCTGGGCAAAGCGTTGACCGGCGGCTATCTCACGATGGCCGCGACCTTGTGCACGGCGCGGGTCGCGGAGGGCATCTCCCGGGGCGAGGTCCCGGTGCTGGCCCACGGCCCGACGTTCATGGGCAACCCGCTGGCGGCGGCCGTGGCGTGCGCGTCCATCGACCTGCTGCTGTCGCAGGACTGGCAGACGGAGGTCAAGCGCATCGAGTCCGCCCTGCGCGACGGGCTCGCCGACGCGGCCGCGCTGCCGTCGGTACGGGACGTCCGGGTGCTCGGCGCGATCGGCGTGGTCGAGCTGGACCACGAGGTCGACGTGGCGGCGGCGACCCGCGCGGCGGTCGGCGAGGGCGTCTGGCTCCGCCCGTTCCGCAACCTCGTCTACACGATGCCGCCGTATGTGACGGGGGACGAGGACGTGGCCCGGATCTGCGCGGCGGTGTGCGCGGCGGCGCGGGCGGCGTAGGGGCCGTAGGGGCTCCTTCTCCATGCGGCCGCCTGCCGGGGGTGCGACGGGCTGGTTCTCGGCCCGTCCGGCGTTGGAGGACACGCGGCCCCGCCCCGGGGCCGGGGCGGGGCAGGAGGACAAGCCCGCCGCAGGCGGCGAGGCGACAACGTATCGGAGGCAGAGAACGTGACCATCACGGTCGTCACAGGCACCAACACCGAGGTCGGCAAGACCGTCGTCACGGCGGCCATAGCGGCAGCGGCCCTGGCCGCGAGCCGTACGGTGGCCGTGCTCAAGCCCGCCCAGACCGGCGTCGCCCCGGACGAAGCCGGTGACATCGCGGAGGTGCAGCGGCTGGCCGGACCGGTGACGGGCCGCGAACTCGCCCGCTTCCCGGACCCGTTGGCCCCCGCGACCGCCGCCCGCCGCGCGGGCCGCGCGCCCGTGCGGCCGCGCGAGGCCGAGCGGGCCGCGACCGGGCTGGCGGCCGACCACGACCTGGTCCTGGTGGAGGGCGCCGGCGGGCTGCTCGTCCAGTTCGACGAGGCCGGTTCGACGCTGGCGGACGTGGCGGGCCTGCTGGCCGCCCCCGTGCTGCTCGTGGCGCAGGCGGGCCTGGGCACGCTCAACATCACCGCGCTCACGGCGGAGGCACTGCGCGCCCGTGGTCTGCGCTGCCAGGGCGTGGTGATCGGCAGTTGGCCCGCGGATCCGGACCTCGCGGCCCGCTGCAACCTCGCGGATCTCCCCGAGGCGGCGGGCGCGCCGCTGCTGGGCGCGGTGCCGGAGGGCGCGGGCGCGCTGCCGCCCGCGGACTTCCGCGCCGCGGCGCGGGGCTGGCTGGCGCCGGAGCTGAACGGCACGTGGGACGCGGCCGGCTTCGCGTCGTCACAGCGGGGCTGAGCGCTCCGCTCGGAGTCCGGTAGGTCACCTGCGGGCGCACCGTGGCCGGTCGCGCAGTTCCCCGCGCCCCTTCGGGGCGCCACCGGAGCTCCCACCGGCGCGCCCGGGACATCCCGCACACCGGACACACCGGATGTGGTGCGGGTGGGCCTGACGGGGGAAGACTCGCGATAGCCGCCGTATCCCCGGGAAGGGGTGTGCCATGTCGCTCAGGTCCACCACGACGCCGCACGACTCCGTGCACCATCCGGTGTTCGCCCGGTACTACGCGAAGCTGAGCCCGCTCCTCGACGAACGCGCCGGCATGGCCGCGCACCGGCGGGAGCTGCTGGCCGGGCTGTCCGGCCGGGTGATCGAGATCGGCGCGGGCAACGGCCTGAACTTCGCGCACTACCCGGCCACCGTCTCCGAGGTGGTGGCGATCGAGCCGGAGCGGCTGCTGCGCAGACGCGCGGTGGACGCCGCGGTCCGTGCGGGCGTTCCGGTCGACGTCGTGCCCGGGGCGGCGGAGGCGCTGCCGGTCAAGAGCGAGGCGTTCGACGCGGCGGTGGTGTCGCTGGTGCTGTGTTCGGTACGGGATGTGCGGCGGGCGCTCGCGGAGTTGCGGCGGGTCCTGCGGCCGGGCGGTGAGCTGCGGTTCTTCGAGCACGTCCGGGCGGAGGGGCCGGTGCCCGCGGCGGTGCAGCGGGTGCTGGACGCCACCGTCTGGCCGGTGCTGTTCGGCGGCTGTCACACGGCCCGGGATCCGCTGGCGGCGATCGTGGCGGCGGGCTTCGAGCTCGGCGCGTACCGGCGGCTGCGCGTCCCGGCGGGCCGGGTGCCGAATCCGGTCTCGCCCTGTGTGCTGGGGGTGGCCCGGCGCCCGGCCGAGCCGGACGGGGCCGGCGGCGCCTCCTGACTCCGCTCACCAGGAGACCGGAACTTCACCAGGAGACCGGAACACCAAACGGAGTCACCCTCCGGTAAGGTCGGCGCCGAGAACGATCAAGGGGGCTTTCATGACACGTCCGTTCCGTTTCGCCGTCAACATGCTGACACCCGGCTCCGCCGCCGAGTGGCGCGAGAAGTGCCGCCGGGCGGAGTCCCTGGGCTACGACGTCATCCTCGTACCCGACCACCTCGGCATGCCCGCGCCGTTCCCGTCGCTGGTCGCGGCGGCGGAGGCGACCGAGCGGCCGCGCCTGGGCACCTTCGTGCTCAACGCCGGACTGTGGAACCCCGCCCTGCTCGCGCGCGAGGTGGCGACCACCGACCAGCTCACGGGCGGGCGCCTGGAACTGGGGCTGGGCGCGGGCTATGTGAAGGAGGAGCACGACAGAGCGGGGCTGCCGTTCGGCTCGCCGCGCGAGCGCGTGGACCACCTGGAGCACACGGTCGACGAGCTGACCCGGCTGCTGGGCGACCCGGAACACGTACCGCAGCCCGTGCGGGCACCGCACCCGCCGCTGCTGCTCGGCGGCAACGGCAAGCGCATGCTGCGGCTGGCCGCGCGGCACGCCGACATCGCGGCGTTCACCGGGGCCACCACGAACGACTCCGGTGCCCTGGAGCTGATGAGCCCGGCCCTCATGGAGGAGCGGATGGCCGTCTACCACGGGTTCGCCGCCGGCCGCGAGACACCCGCCGAGCTGAACTACCTGGTGCAGATCGTGTCCGTCTGCGCGGACCGCCGGGCCGCGGTGCGCAAGCTGGGCGAGAAAGTGAAGCTCACCGAGGACGAGCTGCTCGGGCACCCGGCGCTGCTGGTGGGCTCGGTCAAGGACATCGCGGACCAGGTGCGCGGCCACCGCGAGCGGTTCGGCTTCACCTACTTCACCGTCCTGGAGGCGAGCATGGAGGCGTTCGCCCCCGTCATGGAGGAGCTGCGCGCCTGACGGCCGCACCGGCCCGGGGGCGCGAGGCCGGCGCTCCCTGGCCACTGGCTGCTTTGCTCATCCTTTACCATGGATGGTCACCCGTACCTTCACTTCCCGAAAGGTGTGAGCGTCCGCCCATGGGCGAGCCTCCCAGTAGCCGACATCGCGCGATCCTCCCCGCCCTGCCCGATCATGGGACGGAGGTGTGGAACCGATGATGGAAGTGCTGCTCCTGGCAGTGGCCCTGCTGCTGACGCTGGCGTGCGCCGTCTTCGTCGCGGCGGAGTTCTCGCTCACCACCGTCGAGCGCGGGGAGCTGGAGCGGGCCGCCGAGCAGGGTGACCGCGGCGCGCAGAGCGCGCTCAAGGCCGTACGCACCCTGACCTTCCAGCTCTCCGGCGCCCAGCTCGGGATCACCGTCACCGGCCTGATCATCGGCATGATCTCCAAGCCCTCGATCGCGGCGCTGCTCACCGGCCCGGTCGAGGGGCTCGGCCTGTCCCGGTCCGCGGCCTCCTCGGCCGCGCTGGTGCTCGGCACCGTGCTCTCCACGGTCGTCCTCATGGTGATCGGCGAACTGGTCCCCAAGAACTGGGCGATCTCGCGCCCGCTCCCGATGGCCAGGAAGGTCGCCGGGCCGCAGCGCGCGTTCAGCGCCGCCTTCCGCCCGCTGATCCGGCACCTCAACAACACCGCGAACCGCACCCTGCACCGGATGGGCCTGGAGCCCGCCGAGGAGCTGGCCTCCGCGCGCGGCCCGCAGGAGCTCGCCGCGCTCGCCCGCCACTCCGCCAAGGAGGGCGCCCTGGAGGCGGACACCGCCGAGCTGTTCATCCGGACGCTGAACCTCGCCGAGCTGACGGCGGAGAATGTGATGACGCCCCGCGTGCAGGTCACGGCGCTGGAGTCGCACGCCACCGTCGAGGACGTCGTGAACGCCACCCGGGCCACCGGGCTCTCGCGCTTCCCCGTCTACCGCGGCAGCCTCGACGCCGTCATCGGCACCGCCCACGTCAAGGACGTCCTGGCGATACCGGCGGAGCAGCGCCCCCGCCACCCCGTCACCGCGACGCTGCGCGAGCCGCTGCTCGTCCCCACGTCGCTGACCGTGGACCGGCTGCTGGACCGGCTCTCGGGCCGGCGCACCATGGCCGTCGTCATCGACGAGTACGGCGGCACGGCCGGCGTGGTCACCCTGGAGGACATCGTGGAGGAGGTCGTCGGCGAGGTGCGCGACGAGCACGACCCCGACGAGCTGCCCGACCTGGCCCCGGCCGGCACGGACGGCGAGGGCCGGCGGCTCTACGACGCGGACGGCGCGGTGCGCACCGACCAGCTGGAGATCATCGGGCTGCGGGCCCCGGACGGCCCGTACGAGACCCTCGCCGGGCTCGTCGCCACCGAGCTCGGCCGGATCCCGGCCGCGGGCGACACCGTCGAGATCGCGGGCTGGCGGATCGACGTGGCCGATGCCACGGGCCGCCGTGCGGCCCGGGTCCGGCTGACGGCCCCGGCCGCGGGCCGGCCCACCGGTGAGGAGGCGGGCCGATGACCGTCGTCCAGCTGCTCATCGGTCTGGCGACCCTCGTCGTCAACGCCTTCTTCGTGGGCGCCGAGTTCGCGCTCATCTCCGTGCGCCGCAGCCAGATCGAGCCGTACGCCGACGAGGGCGACCGGCGGGCCCGCAGCGTGCTGTGGGGCCTGCGGCACATCTCGGCCCTGATGGCCGCCGCCCAGCTCGGCATCACGCTGTGCACCCTGGTCCTCGGTGTGGTCGCCGAACCGGCCATTGCCCACCTCATGGAGCCGGTCTTCCACGCCGTCGGACTGCCCGGCGAGCTGATCCACCTGGTGTCGTTCGTCATCGCGCTGGCCGTGGCGACCTATCTCCACATGCTCTTCGGCGAGATGGTCCCGAAGAACGTCGCGCTCGCCGAGCCGGTGCGCACCGCCCTGCTCCTCGGGCCGCCGCTGGTGACCCTGGCGCGGGCGCTGCGCCCGGTGGTCTTCACCATCAACTCGCTCGCGAACGCCCTGCTGAAGCTGATGCGGGTCGAGCCGAAGGACGAGGTCGCGGCGACCTACTCCGACGACCAGCTGTCCCGGATCGTCGCCGACTCCAGCGCGGCGGGACTGCTCGACGACCGCGCGACCGAGCGCCTGCGGGACGCCCTGGAGCTGGGCAAGCGCCCGGTCAAGGACGTGGTCACCCCGGTCGAGCAGGTGGTCTCCGCGCCGCTGGGGGTCACGCCCGAGGAGCTGGAGCGGCTCTCGGCGGAGTCCGGCTTCTCCCGCTTCCCGGTGCTCGACGACTCCGGCCGGCTCATCGGCTATCTGCACGTGAAGGACGCGCTGGACGTCGCCCCGCGCGACCAGCCGTTCCCGGTGCGGCGGATGCGGCGGATCGCGACGGTCCGGGCGGCCACCCCGCTCGACGACGTGATCACGACGATGAGCGGCACCGGCACCCACCTCGCCGCGGTCACCGGCGACGACGACCGGCCGGTGGGCCTGGTGACCCTGGAGGACGTGCTGCGCGAGCTGGTCGGCCAGCGGCCGTAGGGCGCTCGGCCCCGGGGCGATATCCGGCACCGCCCCGGGGCCGGCCGTCCGGCAGGAGTAGGATCGCCGCGCCATGCAGATGAATGCCACATACACCAGCTTTGTCGCGGTCGGCGACTCCTTCACCGAGGGGATGTCCGACCGGCTCCCCGACGGCTCGTACCGCGGCTGGGCCGATCTCCTCGCGGCACGGCTGGCCGCCCGTACGCCCGGCGGCCTGCGCTACGCCAATCTGGCCGTGCGCGGGAAGCTCATCGGGCAGATAGCCGACGAGCAGTCGGCCGCCGCCGCGGCCATGGGCGCCGACCTGGCGACCCTGGTCGGCGGGCTCAACGACGTGCTGCGCCCGAAGTGCGACGTGGATCTCGTGTGCGCCCGGCTGGCCGAGGCCGTGGAGCGGATCGCGCCGAGCTGCAAGCAGCTGGTGCTGATGCGCAGCCCCGGCCGGCACGGTCCGGTGCTGGAGCGGTTCCGGCCGCGCATGGAGCACCTCTTCGGCTTCGTCGACGAGCTCGCCGAGAAGCACGGCGCGCTGGTGGTGGACCTCTTCGGCGCCGAGGTGCTGGGCGATCCGCGGATGTGGGCGGAGGACCGGCTGCACCTCAACGCGGAGGGGCACCGGCGGGTGGCCGAGGCCGTGTGGCAGGCGCTCGGCCATGAACCGGAGCTCGACTGGCGCGCTCCGCTCCCTCCGTTCGTCCGCCCCGGCTGGGCCGCCCGCCGCGGCTCCGACGCGCGGTTCGCCCGCGAGCACCTGCTGCCGTGGATCGGCCGCCGGCTGACGGGCCGCTCGTCGGGGGACGGCCGGGTGGGAGCGCACTTCGACGCCGTCTCGAGGCGGGCCCGGCCGGTGCTCCTGAACCCGCCCGCGCAGGGCTGACGGCCAGTCAGGCCAACCCGCCATGGGGTGGCGGGAACGCCCCCGCTAAGCAAGCTTGACGAAGGTCGGTGCGGTTCGGCAGCGCCCCGAAGGGGCGCGGGGCTCTTTCGATGTGCGGCTCCGCCGCGTGGGCGCGACCAGCCACGACCTACCCGCAGATGACGCACCGGACTTCCAGCCGACGCTCAGCGGGACGCGTCGAGGATGACGCGGGCGACCAGCGCCGGGTCGTCGTTCATGGGCACGTGGCCGCAGCCGGACAGCCGCAGCAGCCGGGCGCCGGGCATCACCTTCTTGGCGCGGACGCCCTGCCGGGGCACCAGCAGCCGGTCCTTGCTGCCCCAGGCGATGGTGACCGGGATGTCGGACACATCGTGGTCGAACCGCACCGTGCGCCCCGCCTCCAGGGTCGCGGCGAAGCCGGTGGCCTCGCGCAGGGCGCGCGTCTCCGCGATCACGGCGTCGGGTGAACGGCGCACGGGCCGGGCGTAGATGGGACCGACCATCGCCGCGCGGCCGGCCGCCGTACGGGCCAGCCGGGCGGCCAGCGGAGGGGGCATGGTGACGGCGCCGCGGCGCATCTGGCTGAGCACCGCGAAGGCGTACCGGCGCTCGGTCTCGTTCCAGAACCCGGCGGGAGAGATCGCCGTGACGGAGCGCACGAGCTTCTCGTGGCCGAGCTGGAGGGCGAGCAGCCCGCCGAGGGAGTTGCCCACGACGTGCGGCCGGTCCAGCCCGAGCGTCTCGAAGAGCGCGGCCAGGACGGGGGTCACGCCCTGGAGGTCGTAGCGGATCCCGTCGGGCAGGCCGGGCGAGCGGCCGAAGCCGGGCAGGTCGACGGCGATGACGTCGCGCTCGGCGGCGAGTATGCCCGCGACCGGGTCCCACACCTGGAGGTGGTGGCCGATGCCGTGCAGCAGGACGAGGGGTTCCCCGCCGCCGAGCCGTTCGTAGGACACCTCCACCGTCCGCTCTCCTGCGGGGGTGTCGATGGGGAAGGCGACCGTGTCGGCCATGGTGCGACTCCTCGTCATCCACGGGGCAGTGCCGGTGTATCGGACAGGATGTCAGCAAGGATTACCGCTGGGTAGACCCCGGCGGTCCGGGGCCGCGGCGGTGAGAGCGGGTTCATATGGACAACCCCGCCCCGGCCACGGTGGGATGGGCGCCGTGACCTCATCCGACCCCGCGCTCGACGTCTTCGAGGAGCACCGCGGCATCCTGACCGGAGTGGCCTACCGCATGCTGGGCCGTGTCGCGGACGCCGAGGACGTCGTGCAGGAGGCGTGGCTGCGCTGGTCCCGCGCCGACCGCGAGGAGGTGCGCGACGCCCGCGGCTTCCTGGTGCGCGTCACCACGCGGCTGGCCATCGACCGGCTGCGCCAGGCGAGTTCACGGCGCGAGAGCTACGTCGGCCCCTGGCTGCCGGAGCCGGTCGTGACGGACTTCGGGGCCACCGTGCCGGACACCGCCGAGCGGGCCGTGCTCGCCGATTCCGTCTCGCTGGGCATGCTCGTCGTCCTGGAGTCCCTCTCGCCGCTGGAGCGCGCGGTCTTCGTGCTCCGCGAGGCGTTCGCCTTCCCCTATCAGGAGATCGCCGCCGTGCTCGACCGCTCGGAGGCGGCCGTGCGGCAGCTCGCCGGGCGGGCGCGCCGCCATGTCGACGAGGGCAGGCCGCGATTCCCGGTGGACCCCGCCCGGCAGCGGGACCTCACCGAGAAGTTCCTGGCGGCGGCCACCGGCGGGAGCATCGAGGACCTGCTGGCGCTGCTCGCCCCCGACGTGCGGCTCGTCGGCGACAGCGGCGGGAAGTCCAAGGCGCCACTGCGGGTGCTGGAGAGCGCCGACAAGGTCGGGCGCTTCCTCTTCGCGGTGGCCCACAAGGGCGTGCCGGAGGGGGAGGTCCGCTTCCTGGAGCTCAACGCCCGGCCGGCGCTGCTCGTCCTCTCCGCGGGCCGGCCGGACACCGTCCTCAGCGTCGAGCTCTCCGCCGACGGCCGGATCGCGGCCGTCTACGTCCAGCGCAACCCCGACAAGCTCGCGGGGCTCGCGCAGCGGAGCGGTGCTCAGTGGACGGAGAAGCCGCCGTCGACGAAGACCGACTGGCCGGTGACATAGGCGGAGGCACGGCTCGCCAGGAAGACCGCCGCACCGGCGAAGTCCTCGGCCAGGCCGTTGCGTCCGGTCATCGTGCGCGCCGCGAGCGCCGCCACCTTCTCCGGGTCGGAGGACAGCCGTTGGTTGAGCGGCGTCATCACGAAGCCGGGCACGAGCGTGTTGCAGGTGACGCCGTACGGGGACCACGCCTCGGCCTGTGAGCGGGCGAGCGACTCCAGCGCGCCCTTGGAGACGCCGTACGCGCCGCTCTGCACGAACGCCCGGTGTGCCTGCTGGGAGGTGATGTGGATGATCCGGCCGAAGCCCCGCTCGGCCATGCCGGGCCCGAACCGCTCCCCCAGCAGGTACGGCGCCTCCAGGTTCACCGCCATCGTGGCGTCCCACACGTCCTCGCCCAGCTCGCCCATCGGCGGACGCAGGTTGATCCCGGCGCTGTTGACGAGGATGTCGGGTTCGCCGAACACCGCGGCCGCGGCGTCCGCCGCGGTGCGCACGCCATCGCGGGTGCCCAGGTCGGCGCTCACCCAGGCCGCCCGGCAGCCCTCGGCCGTCAACTCCCGGGCGGTGGCGGCCAGCTCCGTCTCACGGCGGGCCACGACCACGACGCGCGCCCCGGCGCGCGCGAGCGCCCCGGTGACGGCCCGGCCGATGCCGGAGCTCCCGCCGGTCACCACCGCGACGCGGCCGTCCAGCGAGAAGAGTTCGGAGAGATACGCCTGCGGGTTCATGCCCGCACCCTAGACGGCGCTCCCGCGCGGCCGGCTCCCGGGGCCGGGACCTCCGGGGCCGGTCCGACAATCACGCCATTGGTCTTGACCAAGTCTGCGTGCCGCCTTATGGTCGCAGGCATACTGCAACAACCTTTAATAAAGAAGCGCGCGAAAAGCCTTTGCGGAGGATCAGGGTGGGGACCACGCAGCTGGACACGGTGCCGGAGCCGAAGTACTGGCACCTGAAGACCGTGCTCACCGACGCACTCGACTCCGAGTTCGCGGTGGGCGAGATCCTGCCGAACGAGCGCGAGCTCGCGGCCCGCTTCGGCGTCGCGCGGGCCACGCTGCGCCAGGCCCTCGAACAACTGGAGCTGGAGGGGCGCCTCCAGCGCCGCCGTGGCGTCGGCACCACCGTCGCCCCGCCCCGCATGGGCGTCTCCGTCGGCGACACCGACCACTCCTGGCCCGGCGCGGGCCCGGACGCCTGGCTCGCCGTCGGCTGCGAAGAGGCGGTCCCGCCCGCGGCCGTCGCCCGCTTCCTGGACACCCGCGGCGGCGAGCCGGTGCACACCGTCCGCCGCACCCGCCGCACCCACGGGCAGCCCGTGGCGGCCGAGTTGCTGTACGTCCCGCTGAGCAGTGTGCCCGGCCTCACCGGCATCGACGCGCCAGCGGGCGCGGCCCGGGCCCGTGCCGTGCTCCGGGAGTTGCAGCGCCTGGAGCTCGACGGCCAGGACCAGGCCGTGGAGCTCGGCTCCGCGCGCGCCGACGACGCCAAGCAGCTCGACCGGCTGCCGGGCTCGCCCGTGCTCGTCGTCACCACCCGCTATTTCACCGGGGGCCGCACGGGGGCGGTGGCCGTGGCCACCTATCGCGCGGACACCTGCCGGCTCACCTTCGGCGACTCGGGGATGCAGCTGCTGGCCGGCTGACGCCGGTCGCGGTCCGGCTCAGCGCCGCGCCGTCACCGTGCTCTCGACCGCGAAGAGTTGCTCCTCCACGTGGTCGAGGGCCAGCCGCAGCGCGCCCGTCGCCACCGCCGCCTCGCCCAGCAGCGACTGCACGACCCGCGGCGGGCGCAGGCAGTAGCGGGCCAGCTCGGCGCGCAGGGGTTCCAGGACACCGCTGAGCCCGGCGGCCCAGCCGCCCACGACGACGAGCTCCGGGTCGAGGGCGAGCACCAGGGCGGCCACGTCGTGCACGAGCCGCCGCATGAACCGGTCGACGGCCGCCCCGGCCCGCTCGTCGCCCTCACGCGCCAGCGTGAACACCCGTGCCACCTGCGCCTCGTCCAGCGGGTGCAGGGGTTCGCCCGTGGTGGACAGCACCACTTCGGGGGTGGCCTCGCGGCCCAGCAGGTGCAGCGCGCCGATCTCCCCGGCCGCGCCGCCGTACCCCCGGTGCAGCCGGCCGCCGATCAGCGACCCGGCGCCCGGGCTCAGCCCGGCGAGGACGAACACCACGTCGTCGGAGGCGGTGGCCGCGCCCTTCCAGTGCTCGGCCACGGCGGCGGCGTTGGCGTCGTTCTCGACCAGCACCGGACACCGGAACGAGCGCTGCAGCCGCTCCCCGAGGGGCAGTCCGGTCCAGCCCGGCAGGGCGGTGCCCAGCCGTACGGTCCCGTCGGCCTCCACGATGCCGGGGCTGGCCACTCCGACCGCCCGGAGCCGGCTGCGGGGCACGCCCGAGCGCTCCAGCAGGTCGGCGACCGCTACGCGTACGCAGCCCAGGCGCTCGTCCGCCGAGGCGGTCTCCGCGACGTCGAGGGAGGCCGAGCCCATGACCCGCCCGCCGAGGTCGGCCATCAGGGCGGCGATGCGGTGCGGGCCGATCTCGATGCCCATGAGGTGGCCGGCCTCCACGCGGAAGCGGAAGCGGCGCGCCGGGCGGCCCTGGCGCCGGGCCTCGCCCTCCTCGGCGGGCGCCTCCACCACCAGGCCGGACTCCATCAGGCCCTCGACCACGCCCTCGACGGTCGGCCGGGACAGGCCCGTCACCTTGGTCAGGTCGGTGAGCGTGGGGGCACCGGGTGGCGCCGCCGAGCGCAGCGCGTGCAGCACCACGGCCGAATTGATCCGCCGCAACAGAGACGGATCCCCGCCGGTGAGCCGCCCCAACGTCGCCGCCTCCTCGCTTTGCGTGTCCTTTGCTGTCGCGTCGGATGGTATCCGGTGCGAGGGAGAGCGGCGAGCCTCGGGACCTCACCCGGAGCGGGCGGCTCCGGGCAGCTCCGTCGCCGCGCGCAGCCGCTCGAATTCCTCGGTCATCTTCGGGAGCGGCCAATGGGCATTGAGACCGCTGGGGTTGGGGAGGGCCCAGATGCGGGTGGCGCCGATCGTCCGGTCCTGCGGGCCGATCCGGGCGCGCTTGTCGTCGAAGGCGACGCGGTAGGCGGTGATGCCGACGACGGCCAGCCAGCGCGGCCGCAGCCGGGTGACCTTCTCGACGAGGAGCCGTCCGCCCTCGCGGAACTCCTCGTCGGCGATCTCGTCGGCCCGCGCGGAGGGGCGCGCCACCACGTTGGTGATGCCCAAGCCGTACGTCAGCAGCTCGTCCTGCTCGAAGGGGGCGAGGCGGCGGGGGGTGAAGCCGGAGAGGTGGAGGACGGGCCAGAACCGGTTGCCGGGGCGGGCGAAGTGGTGGCCGGTGGCCTCGGACATCAGGCCGGGGTTTATGCCGCAGAACAGCACGCGGAGGTCTTCCGCGACGACATCGGGTACCACCAGGCGTCCCCTCCTTTTGGGGAAAACCCTATACCGGCGGTGCAGGCGGCTGGTCCGTGCCGCAGTGGAGGCACTTCCGGGCGCGCTCGGGCAGGTCTTCCGAGAGGCAGGCCGGACAGACCTTGAGCGGTCCGGGCTCGGCGAAGACGACGAGTCCGCGGCGGGCCTGGACGTGCTTGTAGGGCACGACGATGAGGAAGTAGACGACGGCCATGAAGATGAGGAAGTACACGAGGGCGGAGAGGAAGGAGCCGAGGTCGAGGTAGGTGGCGCGGTTGCCGGTCCGGCCGAGCTGCCAGCCCAGGCCCATGGAGTGGCCGCCCTGGGCGCGGGTGATGATCGGGTTGATCACGAAGTCGGTGAACGCCTTGATGAGCGTGCTCATCGCGAGGGCGATGATCAGCCCCACGGCGACGGTGACGATGTCACCGCGCATGACGAAGTTCTTGAATCCCTTGAGCACGGCCGTCTCTCCTAGCGTCGGGCATCCGATGAGACCACGCAGAACGGTACATTCCGGACTTCCGTCGTCGGCGGTACGGCGCGGCCGACCCGGATACGCCGACCGCCCGTGGCGGTGCCCCCACGAGGGAGGACACCGCCACGGGCGGCGAGGAACGGGACGCGTCGGCTCTAGAGGATCGACCCCGGGGCGTACGCGGCGGCCTCCGGGTGCTGCTTGGCGATCTCCTCGATGCGGGCGACGACCAGGGTCACCTGGTCAGCGGCGGCACCGCTGAAGGACAGCTTGTCGGCCATCAGGGCGTCCAGGCCCGCCCGGTCCAGCGGGATGCGGTCGTCGGCGGCGAGCTTGTCGAGCAGCTCGTTGCGCTCGGCGCCCTGCTCGCGCATGGCCAGCGCGGAGGCCACGGCGTGCTCCTTGATGGCCTCGTGCGCGACCTCGCGGCCGACCCCGGCCCGCACCGCGGCCATCAGGACCTTGGTGGTGGCGAGGAAGGGGAGGTAGCGGTCGAGCTCGCGGGCGACGACGGCGGGGAAGGCGCCGAACTCGTCGAGGACGGTGAGGAACGTCTCCAGCAGGCCGTCGAGCGCGAAGAACGCGTCCGGCAGCGCGACGCGGCGCACCACCGAGCAGGAGACGTCGCCCTCGTTCCACTGGTCGCCCGCCAGCTCGCCGGTCATCGAGGCGTAGCCGCGCAGGATCACCATGAGGCCGTTGACACGCTCGCAGGAGCGGGTGTTCATCTTGTGCGGCATGGCGGACGAGCCGACCTGGCCCGGCTTGAAGCCCTCGGTCACCAGCTCGTGGCCGGCCATCAGCCGGATGGTCTTGGCCAGCGAGGAGGGGGCCGCGGCCAGCTGCACCAGCGCGGTGACGACGTCGTAGTCGAGGGAGCGGGGGTAGACCTGGCCGACGGAGGTGAAGGCGTGCGCGAAGCCGAGGTGGCCCGCGATCCGGCGCTCCAGCTCGTCCAGCTTCGCGGCGTCGCCGCCGAGCAGGTCGAGCATGTCCTGGGCGGTGCCGACCGGGCCCTTGATGCCGCGCAGCGGATAGCGGCCCAGCAGCTCCTCCAGCCGGCCGTAGGCGACGAGCAGCTCGTCGGCCGTGGTCGCGAAGCGCTTGCCGAGGGTGGTGGCCTGGGCGGCGACGTTGTGCGAGCGGCCCGCCATGACCAGCTCGGCGTGCTCGCCGGCCAGCTTGCCCAGCCGGGCCAGCACGGCGACGGCACGGTCGCGGACGAGCTCCAGCGAGAGCCGGATCTGGAGCTGCTCGACGTTCTCCGTGAGGTCGCGGGACGTCATGCCCTTGTGGACGTGCTCATGACCGGCGAGGGCGTTGAACTCCTCGATCCGGGCCTTCACGTCGTGGCGGGTGACCTTCTCGCGCTCGGCGATCGAGGCCAGGTCCACCTGGTCCAGGACCCGCTCGTAGTCGGCGAGTGCGGCGTCCGGCACCTCGATACCCAGGTCCTTCTGGGCGCGGAGCACGGCCAGCCAGAGCTTCCGCTCCAGGGTGACCTTGTACTCGGGGGACCACAGGACGGCGAGCTCGGCGGAGGCGTAGCGGCCGGCGAGGACGTTGGGAATGCGGGGCTTCAAAGGCGCAGCTGTCACACGACCAGAGTCTACTGGCGGTTCGCGCAGGCCAGCGCCCCGGCCCGGTTCGTGCGTTGCTACGAGAGCAGCCACGACGGAAGCAGTGGGCGTGCCGCGGCGCCGCGGCGGTGGGATGGTGGGTGCGCACGCCCGGGACGCCGCGAGCGGAAGGTGGCACGCATGGCCGAGCAGGTGGACGTCGTCGTCATCGGCATGGGTCCGGGCGGTGAGCAGGTGGCGGGGCGGCTGGCCGAGGCCGGGCTGAGCGTGGTGGGTGTCGAGGCGGAGCTGGTCGGCGGCGAGTGCCCGTACTGGGGGTGCGTCCCGAGCAAGATGATGATCCGGGCGGGGAACCTGCTGGCCGAGGGGCGCCGGATCCCCGGCATGGCGGGGGCCTCGCAGGTGACACCGGACTGGGCGCCGCTGGCCCGCCGGATCCGTGACGAGGCCACCGACGACTGGAACGACCAGGTGGCGGCCGACCGCTTCACCGGCAAGGGCGGCAGGCTGGTCCGGGGCCGCGGCAGGCTGGCCGGGCCCGGCCGGGTCGAGGTGGACGGCCAGGTCTTCGAGGCCCTGCGCGGGGTGGTGATCGCGACGGGCACCAAGCCGTCCGTCCCGCCGGTGCCGGGCCTGGCGGACGTGCCGTACTGGACCAACCGCGACGCCGTCTCCGCGAAGGAGGCGCCGGGCTCGCTGCTCGTGCTCGGCGGCGGCGCCATCGGGCTCGAACTCGCCCAGGTCTACGCCCGCTTCGGCACCCGCGTCGAGATCGTCGAGGCCATGGAGGGCCTGCTCCCGGCCGAGGAGCCGGAGGCGGGCGAGCTGCTGGCGGAGGTGCTGCGCCGGGAGGGCGTGGGCATCCGGACCGGCGCCCGGGCGGCCGGGGTGCGGCACGGCGGGGACGCCTTCACGCTCACGCTCGCGGACGGCACAGAGCTCGCGGCAGACCGGCTGCTGGTGGCCACGGGCCGCCGGGCGGACCTCACGGACCTCGGCCTGGAGACCGTGGGACTCGACCCGCAGGCGCGGTCGCTGAAGGTGGACGGCCAGCTGCTCGCGGCGCACGCGCTGTGGGGCGTGGGCGACGTGACGGGGCACGGGGCGTTCACGCACGTCGCGATGTACGAGGCCGGGATCGTGGTCCGGGCCGTGCTGGGCGAGCCGGGGCCCGACGCCGACTACCGCGCGCTGCCGAGGGTGACGTTCACCGACCCGGAGGCCGGCGCCGTGGGGCTGACGGAGCATCAGGCACGGGAGAAGGGGCTGCGCGTGCGCACCGGCCTGGCGCGGGTGCCGTCCTCGGCACGCGGGTGGATCCACAAGGCGGGCAACGACGGCCTGGTCAAGCTGGTCGAGGACGCGGACCGGGGCGTCCTGGTCGGGGCCACGACGGTGGGTCCGATGGGCGGTGAGGTGATGTACGGCCTGGCCGTGGCGGTCCAGGCGGAGGTGCCGGTGGAGGCCCTGCGCCATATGATCTACGCGTATCCGACCTTCCACCGGGGCGTGGAGGACGCGCTCGCCGACCTCCACGGGCGGCCGGAGGGCTGACAACCGGGACAGTTGACGACAAGGCCGCCCTTTAACCCATCGGTCACAAGCCGTTCGTGATCACGCAACACCGTTCGGCCAGGGTGGGTCCATGACTGACGAGACCCGCACGAAGAGCGCCCGGGCGCGCCATCACTGGCGGCGGGATCTGGTGGAGCTGGCCGCCCTGTTCACCGCTGTCGCCGCCGCCGACTCCGTGGCCGACACCGTCGTGCACGGCGCGAACGGCCCCGTCCTGCTGGTCTCCTCGGCCGCCGCGCTGCTGGCCACGGCCGGCTTCCACACCTGGTGGGCACGGCGGCACGGCCCCGCGGCCCTCCCTCCCGCCGAGCCCGGCCGCGAGGAGCCCGAGGCCTGCGGGAGCACCGCACTGTGGCGGATGCGGACCACCGTGCGGGACGAGCCCGGCAGTCTCGCGGCGCTGTGCGTGGCGCTGGCCCACCACCGCGTCGACATCCTCGCGCTCCAGACGCACCCGCTGGCCGACGGCGCCGTCGACGAGCTGCTGCTGCGCGCCCCGGACGCCCTGACGCCCGCCGAGCTGGCGGACGCCGCCACCACGGGCGGCGGCAGCGGGACATGGCTGGAGCGCGCCGACGCCCACGACCTCGTGGACGCCCCGACCCGGGCGCTCACCCTCGCCACCCGCACGGCACTGGACGCCGCGGAACTGCCGCTCGCCCTGCGGCAGTTGTTCGGCCGCTGCACCATCCGCTCACTGCCCGGCACGGATCCGGCGGTGCCGCCGGAGGGGACGTGGGACGAGACGGTGATCCGGCTGCCGGACCCCTCGGGCGGGACGATCACCATCGAGCGCCCCCACCCGCCCTTCACCCCCACCGAGTTCGCGCGGGCCCGCGCGCTGGTCGAGCTGGACGCCCGCCTCGGCCCACGCGTCCCGCCGCTCAGCGACGTGCTGACGCTGCCGGAGGGCAACGAGATCACCGTGCGCCGCGCCGGCCCCGGCGACCTGGCCGCGGCGCGCGAGATGCACGACCGCTGCTCCCCCGCGACGCTCTCCCGCCGCTACCACGGGCCGGTCGGTGACGCGGACCGCTATCTCCGGCACCTGCTGAGCCCGCGCTTCGGCCGCACCCTGGCCGCGTACACGGCCTCCGGCCGGCTGGTGGCGCTCGGCCACCTGCTGTGGGACGGCGAGGAGACCGAGATCTCGCTGCTCGTCGAGGACGCGTGGCAGCGGCGCGGGGTCGGCGGTGAACTCCTGGGCCGGCTGGTCGCGATGGCCTCCGAGGCCGGGTGCGAGAGCGTCTACGCCGTCACCCAGTCGTCCAACACCGCGATGGTGGCGGCCATGCGCGCGCTCGGCCTGCCGCTGGACTATCTGATCGAGGAGGGCACGCTGGTCGTCACGGCCCGGCTGCCCCGGGAGCCGGCCAGGCCCGCGGCCCGTACGGGATCTTCCGCCCACAAGCGCTGAATTGCCGCACCGCTCCGATATCCGGAAGCCAAATCCCGGTGACGCGGCCGCCCCACGCGTACGAGGATGACCGCATGCCGAACGACACCAGGAACCTCCTCCCCCGCCAGGTCGCCGACGCCTACGTCGACGCGTTCATCGAAGTCGACCCGCTCACCGGCACCTATCTCGGAGTGGCGGAGTCCACGCGGCGGCTGCCGGACTTCTCCCCGGCGGGCCAGCAGGCCCTCGCCGACCTGGCCCGCGAGACCCTCGTCCGGCTCGCCGAGGCGGAGCGGCAGCCGGGCGCGGACAGCGACATCGAGCGGCGCTGCGCCCGCCTGCTGCGCGAGCGGCTCACCGCCGAACTCGCCGTCCACGAAGCGGGCGAGCCGCTGCGCGCGGTGAGCAACCTCCACTCGCCGCTGCACAGCGTGCGGCAGACGTTCACCATCATGCCCGCGGAGAGCACCGAGGACTGGTCGGCGATCGCCGAGCGGCTGCGGGCGGTTCCCACGTCGCTGGAGTCCTACCGCGCGGCGCTCGCCGAGGGCCTCGACCGGAAGCTGCCCGCCGGGCCGCGCCAGGTGACCACCGTCCTCGGGCAGTTGGACGAGTGGATCGGCACGGACGGCGGCTGGTTCGCGGACTTCGTCGCCCAGGGGCCCGAAGCGCTGCGCGCGGAGCTGGCGGAGGGCGCCGCCGCCGCGACGGGCGGGCTCGTGGCGCTGCGCGACTGGCTGCGCGACGTCTACGCCCCGGGCGTCGAGGGTGCCCCCGAGGTGGTGGGCCGCGAGCGGTACGCCCGTTGGGCGCGCTACTGGAACGGCACGGACCTCGACCTCGAGGAGGCGTACGCCTACGGCTGGTCGGAGTTCCACCGCATCCTCGGCGAGATGCGCGTGGAGGCCGAGAAGGTGCTGCCCGGCGCGCAGACCCCCTGGGAGGCACTGGCCCATCTCGACGCCCACGGCCCGCACATCGAGGGCGTGGAGGAGGTGCGCGAGTGGCTCCAGGAGCTGATGGACGAGGCCATCGAGGCACTGGACGGCACCCACTTCGAGCTGGCCGAGAGGGTCAAGCGGGTGGAGTCCCGGATCGCTCCCCCCGGCAGCGCCGCCGCCCCGTACTACAGCTCGCCGTCCGAGGACTTCTCGCGGCCGGGCCGCACCTGGCTGCCGACGATGGGCGAGACCCGGTTCCCGGAGTACGACCTGGTGTCCACCTGGTACCACGAGGGCGTGCCCGGCCACCACCTCCAGCTCGCGCAGTGGACGCACGTGGCGGACCAACTCTCCCGATACCAGACCACCGTCGGCCACGTCAGCGCCAACTGCGAGGGCTGGGCGCTCTACGCGGAGCGGCTCATGGACGAGCTGGGCTTCCTGACCGACCCCGGGCGCCGGCTGGGCTATCTCGACGCGCAGATGATGCGCTCCACACGCGTGATCGTGGACATCGGGATGCACCTGGAGCTCGAGATCCCGGAGCACTCGCCGTTCCACCCCGGCGAGCGGTGGACGCCCGAGCTGGCACGGGAGTTCTTCGGGCTGCACAGCGGCCGCCCGGCGGGCTTCGTCGACAGCGAGCTGGTGCGCTATCTGGGCATGCCGGGCCAGGCGATCGGCTACAAGCTCGGCGAGCGGGCCTGGCTGGCCGGGCGCGACGCGGCCCGCAAGGCGCACGGTGACGCGTTCGACGCGAAGGCGTGGCACATGGCGGCGCTGTCGCAGGGGTCGCTGGGTCTGGACGACCTGCTGGCGGAACTGTCGATCCTCTGAGCCGCGCGGGCGGGTCCGGTGCGGCAGCCGGGCCCGCCCCGCGCCGCGGTCAGATGCGCCAGGTCCGGATGCGGTCGGCGCACTCGTAGACGTCGACCCGGTATTCCTTGATGTCCCGCGCGAGATCCACTATGGAGCCGTAGGGCGGGTCGATGCCCTCGCCCGCGGCGGCCATGTAGGCGACGACGACCATGCAGGCGTAGAGGCTGCTGCGCACCGGCAGCGGCTGGAGCCTGACGAGGGTGTGCATCAGGGCGGCGGCCCGCCAGGCGGCGTCGGGCTCATGGTCGAACTTCGCGACGTCGAAGGCGTGCCGGGAGACCGCCGCGGCGAGGGCGGTGTAGTCGTGGACGGCGGGCTCCTCGTACAGCTTCTGCTCCTGCACGCCCAGGAGCCAGGGCAGATCGATGAGCAACGTCATCAGGCGGCCGCACCGCCCTCGGACGGAGGGGCCTCCTCGGGGAAGGCGGCGTCGAATTCCTCTATGTGTTCGTTCCAGAACTTCGCGGCACGCTCCACGAAGCGGCGCCGCTGCTGCTCGCGCACGGACAGGTCGTGCACATACGCCTTGATGCTCTTCCCGTCGGCGGCAGCGGCCTCACGGATGGCCGCGAGCTCCTCTTCCGTGAATTCAATGTTGAGTGCCGGCATGTCTCCACGGTACCGGCCCAGTACCGGCGGGGGCAGGGACACCGCGTGGCCGCCATGGCGGAAAATCCACGGCCCGACCACCCCTTCCCGAACAGTCAATCCCCGGTAAAAGCCTTGTTCAACCGGGGTTTCCACTGTTAGACATCACCCATGACCGGCTATTCCCCCGACGCCACCGACTGGCGCATCCTCGACGCCCTCCAGAGCAACGGCCGTGCGGGCTTCGCGGAGTTGGCGCGCGTGGTGAGCATGTCCTCCAGCGCCGTGACCGAACGCGTCCGCCGTCTGGAGGAGGCGGGAGTCATCGGCGGGTACACGGCCGTCGTCGACCCCGGGAAGCTGGGTCTGCCCGTCCTCGCCTTCGTCCGGCTGTGCTGTCCGAACGGCGACTACCAGCCCTTCCGCGACCTGCTGGCCACCACCCCGGAGATCCTGGAGGCGCACCACGTCACCGGCGACGACTCCTTCGTCATCAAGGTCGCGGCGCGGTCGATGCGGCACTTGGAGGAGGTGGCGGGGCGGATCGGCGCCCTCGGCTCGGTGACCACGAGCGTCGTCTACTCCTCGCCGCTCGCCCGCCGCGCGCTCAGCCGCTGACCCCCGCCGTGCGGTGCCGCACGGCGGACCCCGACCGGCCCTTGACGACCTGGAGTTGAGCCGGGACGCGCTGGCGGAGGTCGGCGACGTGACTGACGATGCCGACCGTACGGTCCCGCTCGCGCAGGGAGTCGAGCACGTCGAGCACCTCGTCGAGGGTCTGTTCGTCGAGGCTGCCGAAGCCCTCGTCGATGAAGAGCGTGTCGAGCCGGATGCCGCCCGCCTCCTCCGTCACCACGTCGGCGAGCCCGAGCGCGAGGGCCAGGGAGGCGAAGAAGGTCTCCCCGCCGGAGAGGGTCGCGGTGTCGCGCTCGCGGCCGGTCCAGGCGTCGACGACGTGCAGGCCGAGGCCGGAGCGGCGGGTGCCGCCGGAGCGGGCGTCGGAGTGCACCAGGGTGTAGCGCCCGGCCGACATCCGCTGGAGCCGCAGGGTCGCGGCGGCCGCGACCTGCTCCAGCCGGGCGGCCAGTACGTAGGACTCCAGGCGCATCTTCCGCTCGTTGTGGGCGGACGTCCCGGCGACGAGCGTGGCGAGGCCCGCCACGCGGTGGTGCTCCTCGCGCAGCGGGGCCAGGCGGCGGACGTCGGCGGCGGCCCGCGCGGAGAGCTGGTCCAGCTCCCGGCAGCGCGTGCGGGCGGCGGACTCGGCGGCCGAGGTCTCGCGCAGCCGCCGGGTCGCGGCGGCGAGCAGCGCGTCGGCGGCGGCCGGGTCGGCGGGGGGCCGCTGCGCGGCGGCCGCGTTCCGCGGGTCGGCCAGTTCGGCGGCGACGGCGGCCCGCTCGCTGTGCCAGTCGTCGAGGCGCTGCCGCAGGGCCCGCTGCTCGTGTCCGGGGAGTACGGCGCCGGCCGCGTCCGTCGGCGTGGGGAAACCGGCCCGCTCGGCCGCCGCGGCGAGCCGTGCCCCGGCCTTCTCCAGGTCGTCCGCGGCGCTCTCCGCGGCCCGTACCGCCTCGGCCGCCCCGGCGAGGAGGGTCAGGCGGTGCTCCAGCAGCGCGGCGTGCGCGGCGACGGACTCCGCTCCCCCGCGCGCCTTCGCCAACTCCTTCTCCAGCGCCGCCAGTTCGCCTTCGAGGTGTTCCCTGCGGGCCGTGCGGGCGGTGGCGCGCAGCTCGGCCGCCCGCTGCTCGGCGCGCCTGCGCTCGTACTCCCGCTCCGCGCCCTCCAGCGCTTCGCGGGCCTGGTGCGCGTCGGCCCCCGCCGCCCGGGCCTCGGCGTAGGAGCGGCTGATGTCCTCGGCGGCCGCGGCCAGTTCGGCGACGGGCGCCGCTCCCGCCTCGGCCTCGGCGTGGGCGAGGGCGTCGCGCAGTGCCTGGAGGTCGCGCTCGGACCGCTCGCGGACGGACTCGGCGTCCTGGAAGAGGCCGAGGGCGCGGGCCTCTTCGGCGCGGTCGACGTGGTCGGCCGCGGTGCGGGCGGGGTCGGGGTGCTCGGTGGATCCGCAGACCTTGCAGGCCGTGCCGGGGGTCAGCTCGGCCGCGAGTTCGGCGGCGATGCCGAGCAGGCGGCGTTCCTTGAGGTCGAGCCAGTGCTCACGGGCCGCGGTGGCCCGCTCCCGGGCTTCGAGCAGCCGGGCGCGGGCGGCGGTGACCTGACCGGCGAGACGGTCGCGTTCCCGGGCGGCGTCGAGCCTGCGCCGGGCGGGGGCCACCTCGCCCTCCAGGCGGGCGGCCCGCGTGGCCGCGTCCTGTGCGCGCTCGACGCGCCACTGATGGGCGGCGTGCCGGTCCTCCCAGCCGGCGAGCCAGTCGGCGGCCTCGGTGAGGGTGTCCTCGTCGAAGCGGGCCTCGCGGTCCAGGCCGGCCAGTTCGGCGGCGATGCCGGTGGCGCGCTGTTCGGCGCGGCGGGCGGCCGAGAGCGAGCCGAGCTCCTCGCGGTGGGCCCGCTCCAGTGCGGCGAGTTCCGCCGCGGGGGCGTCCCGGTGGGTGGCGGAGAGCCGGTCGCGGGCGGCCCGTTCGGCACCGGCGGCGGCGCGGTGCGCGCGCCGGGCCTCTTCGTGCAGTTCCAGGGCGGGCACCACGGACCCGGCGGCCTGCGCCCGTTCCAGGCGCTCGCGCAGCCGCTCGGCCTCGGCGTCGCGCTCCTCGAAGGCGGCGGCGCGCTGCCGGGCCGCCGCGTACCGCCCCTGGAGACCGGCCAGTTCACGGGTGTCGTCGGCGTGCCGCTGGGCCGCGCGGTGGGCGTCCTCCGCGGTGCGTACGGCGACGGCCGCGATGTCCCGCCGCTCCCGCGCCCCGGAGCGGGCCAGCGCGGCCCAGGTCAGCACGGCCTCGGCCAGCCCGGCGTCGCCGGGGGCCAGGGGCGCCCGGCCGGCGGATGCCGTACGGGAGGAGGTGCGCTGTCCGGGCACGGCGGCGATGCCCGGTTCGGGCAGCGAGGGGTCGGCGGCGGCCTGCCGCATCCGGTGGAGGAGGGCCAGGAGCTGCTCGTCGCCGGTGGTGACCTGCTTCTCGGCGGCCCGGCGCAGCTCGGCGAGGTGGTCCTCGACGGCGGCGAAGCGGCTGGTGTCGAAGAGCTTGCCGAGCAGCTTGCCGCGGGCGGTGTCCTCGGCGCGCAGGAAGCGCGCGAAGTCGCCCTGGGGCAGGAGCACGACCTGGCAGAACTGTTCGCGGCTCATGCCGAGCAGCTGGGTGATCTCCTCGCCGATCTCCTGGTGGGAGCGGCTGAGGCCCTGCCACTGTCCGTCGTCGTGGCGTTCGCGCAGCGTGCTGTGGGCCTTCTCGCGGGTGAAGCCGTCGCCCCGCTTCTTGGGGCGCAGTTGCTCGGGCCGCCGGGTGATCTCCAGGCGCCGGCCGCCGACGGTGAGGTCGAGCGTCACCTCGGTGAGGGTGGCCGGGTCGGCGTGGTCGCTGCGCAGGGTCAGGCCGCTGCCCTGCCGGGCGCCGGGGACCCCGCCGTAGAGGGCGTAGCAGACCGCGTCGAGCACGGAGGTCTTGCCGGCGCCGGTGGGGCCGTGCAGCAGGAAGAGCCCGGCGGACGACAGGGCGTCGAAGTCGATCTCCTGGGAGTCGCCGAAGGGCCCGAAGGCGTGCAGGGCGAGCCGGTGCAGCCTCATCGGGCCTCCTCGCCGAGGGTCTCGGCCAGCCGTACGGAATCTACGACGTGGGTCAGCACCGCGCTCTCGGCGGGGTCGGGGCCGAGGCCGCCGCGCACGTGGGCGACGAAGTCCTCGGCGATCTGGTGGTCGCTGCGGCCGCGGAGCCGCTGGGCGTAGGAGGCGAGGGGGTCCTCGGGTGCCCGGTCGGGATCGAGGACGAGGCTCACCACGTGCGGGAAGCGCGCGGCGAGGCGGGCCATGGGTTCCTCGGGGCGGTGCGGGTCGGTGAGGGTGGCCTCGACCCACGCCTCCTCGTGCTTCGTGAGGCGCGGGTCGCCGAGCAGGTCGTCGAGGCGGCCGCGGATGCGGGCGAGCGGGCGTGGCACGGGACAGTCCAGCCGCTCGGCGTCCAGCGCGCCGCCGGCGCCGAGGTCGACGAGCCACATCGTCTTGCGGTGGTCGGCCTCAGAGAAGGAGTACGCCAGCGGGGAGCCGGAGTAGCGGACGCGCTCGGTGATCGTCTGGCAGCCGTGGAGGTGGCCGAGCGCGGCGTAGTCGACGCCGTCGAAGGTCTCCGGGGCGACGGAGGCGACCCCGCCCACGGTGATGTCGCGCTCGCTGTCGCTGGCCGCGCCGCCCGCGACGAAGGCGTGCGCGAGGACGACGGACCGGGTCCCGGCGGGCCGTTCGGCGAGGTCGGCGCGCACCCGGTCCATGGCGGCCCGCAGCACCGCCTGATGACCGCCGCGCTCCGCGCCGAGCTCCTCGCGCACGAGGGCGGGCTCCAGGTAGGGCAGGCCGTAGAAGGCGACGTCGCCGTGCGCGTCGGCGAGCACGACGGGGGTGCCGCAGCCCGCCGGGTCGGTGCGCAGGTGTATCCCGGCCCGCCCGATGAGCCCGGCGCCGACGCCGAGGCGGCGGGGCGAGTCGTGGTTGCCGGAGATCATCACGGTGGGCACCCCGGCGTCGGCGAGCTTGTGCAGCGCCTCGTCGAAGAGCTCGACGGCGGCGAGCGGCGGCACGGCCCGGTCGTACACGTCACCGGAGACGAGCACCACATCCACGTCGTGCTCGCGCACGGCGCCCACGAGGTGATCGATGAAGGCCCGCTGTTCCCGGAGCAGGCCGATGCGGTGGAAGGACCGCCCGAGGTGCCAGTCGGAGGTGTGCAGCATTCTCACAGGAGGGCTCCGACCTGCATGTTCCTGTCCCTCCGCGCTCGCCTCGGCACGACGGGCACCACCATCGGCCACGCCGTCCCCGGACGGCACCCTGCCCGTCCGCCCCGTAAGTCTCCCATCCGGGCGGGGGTACGGGGGGCCGTGGGGCGGTTGTGGGCCGGTGGCCGTGATTTTCGGTCACGTTGGCGGACACCCGGCGGCTTCGGATGTGGCCGCACCCGCGCCCGCACGTCGAGGAACACCACCATCGCGCCCGGCCCGGCCCGAGGCCGGATTTTCCACTGACAAATGCCAAAACCCTGAGCCACACCCGCACGATCGGTTACCTTCCGTCGCAACGGACACGCCACTGGTAATCGCCCACGGGCTGGAGAGGAATGTGACCGTGCCGTGCAGCCGCCAGTTTCGACCGATCCCATGATGAGACGCGCTTTGAGGCAGTTCGCCGGAAGGAGGCAGTCGATGACCGCAGCACCGCCCGAAGTGCTCGGCGAGCTCCAGGAGTTACGGGTCCGGGTACCCCATCTGACCGGTTCGATGGTGGCGAGCACGGACGGGCTGGTGATCGCGCATCTCCTCTCCGGCGCCGAGCCCGACGGCATGGCCGCGCTGACCGCCGCGGCCCTGGGGGTGGGCGCCCGGCTGACGGACGCCGTGGGCCACGGGGGCTTTCGCGAGCTGCTGGTCAGCGGCGAGTTCGGCTATGTGGCCACCTACGCGGCCGGCGCGTCGAGCGTGCTGACGCTGCTGGCCGCCGCCGACGCCAATGTGGGCCGGCTGAATCTGGAGGCCCGCCGGGCCTGCCCCCGGATAGCGGCTCTCGTGGACGCCTCGCACCGGCGTCAGGCGTGATCGCCCGAGCCCCGCACCGAGGCGTGATCGCGCCGGCCCCGTACCGAAACCCATCACCGACACCCACACCGAAAGCGAAAACTGTCATGGCGAACACCGAAATGGCACTGAAGGACGCGATGAGCTCGATCGAGGGGGCCCTCGGCGTGGCCCTCGTCGATTACGGCAGCGGCATGGCGCTCGGCACCCTCGGGGGGTCCCAGGCGCTCGACCTCAATGTCGCGGCGGCGGCGAACACCGATGTCGTACGGGCCAAGCTGCGCGCCATGGAAATGCTCGACCTCCAGGACCGGATCGAGGACATCCTCATCACACTCGGCACGCAGTACCACCTGATCAGGCTGCTCACCGGGCGCGGCGGCAACGGCCTCTTCCTCTACCTCGTCCTCGATTCCCAGCGGGCGAATCTCGCCATGGCCCGGCACCAGCTCAGGCGCATAGAAGCGGAACTGGAGGTCTGAGCCCGAGGGCTCAGGGCGCGGGCAGCGGCTCCCGGTCCGCCGTGAGCCGCTCGTCCAGATAGGCGGCCAGCTTCGCCGCGAAGCCGGCCGGGTCCTCGCCGGGCGCGCCGTGCCCGGCGTCGATCTCGGCGTAGCGCGCCCGCGCGATGCCCGCCAGCAGCGCCTGCTGCTGCTCGGCGCCGATCAGCCGGTCGTGCGCGCTGGCCAGTACGAGCGTCGGGGCGGTGATCCGGCCGAGCAGGGGGCGCAGGTCGACGGCGAGGTCGGCTTCGGTCTGCCGGGCCGCGCCCTCGCCGTGGATCGTCGCGGCGAGCACGCGGACCAGCTCCTCGTGGGCCGGGGCGTCGGTGCCCTCCCAGTAGCGCGGGCCGAAGGCCATCAGCGGCACGGCTTGCGCGAACAGCGACGTCCCGTGTTCCGCGTCCACGCGCAACAGCTCCAGCCAGGCGCGGAATTCGGCCGCCATCCGCGTGTCGGTGCGCACCCAGCCGGCGTGCAGCGCGAGGGAGCGGACGCGTTCGGGGCAGGTGCCCGCGATGTGGGTCGCGACGGCGGCGCCGAGCGAGTGGCCGGCCAGGTGGAAGGAGTCGAGCCCGGCATGGTTGGCGGCCGCGAGCACCTCGTCGGCGAGATCGGCGAGGGTGACCGGCCCGCCGTGGTCGGTGGTGCCGCCCGAGCCCGAGAGGTCGGGGGCCACGACCGTGAACCGGTCGGCCACGGCCTCGGTCAGCGGTCCCCACTGCTCGCGGGTCGCCGCGGTGCCGTGCACGAGCACGAGCCCCGGGCCGTTGCCGGTGATGTCGTACTCGACGGTGGCCGGGCCGCCGCTGATCCGCAGGGTGGTGCTGGGCATCGCGAATTCCTCGTTCCTCGGTGTACGGCTGGGTGCGCACCACTCTCGTCGCGATGCCGCCGTCGGCCAACAGCCGAAGTGCGCCTACACTCATCGCGGATTCCGATCAATGGGGTGGGCATGGAGATCCGGCAGTTGCGGTACTTCCTGACCGTGGCGGAGGAGCTGCACTTCGGGCGGGCGGCGGAGCGGCTGCACATCGTGCAGTCGGCGGTCAGCCAGCAGGTGCGCAGGCTGGAGCGGGAGCTGGGGGTGGGGCTGTTCGACCGCACCACCCGCGCCGTGCGGCTGACCGAGGCGGGCCGGCGGCTGCTGCCGCACGCCCGGGAGGTGCTGGCCGCGCGGGACCGGGCGCGGGAGGCGATCGACGAGCTGCGTTCCGAGCGGGCCACCACGCTGCGGCTGGGCACCAGCGCCGGGCTGGGCACACGCCTGGAGGAGATCCTCGCCGAGTTCACCCGGCTCGCCCCGAAGGCTCAGCTCGAACTGGTCACGGCCGCAACCGACGACCGGCTCAAGCGGGTGCGTTCGGGCGAGCTGGACGCGACGCTGCTGCGGGGCGAAAGGGACGTACCGGAGCTGGAGTTGCTGCCCCTGTGGGAGGACGACCTCATGGTCGCGCTGCCCGCCCGCCACGACCTCGCCGTGCGCGGCACGGTCGGCATGGCGCAGCTGGCCGGGCTGCCGCTGCGGCTGGCCGCGCGGGCCAGGAACCCCACGCTGTACGAGCTGGTCATGCGCTCGTGCCGGGAGGCCGGGTTCGAGCCGGTCCTCGGCCCGGAGTACACCACCGACCAGGACACCCTGGCCACGATCGGCTACGGCAAGCCGTCGTGGACGGTCCTCTACGCGCCCTACGCGCGCCAACTGGCCGTACCGGGCGTGGTCTTCCGCCCGCTGCGCGACCCCGCCCCCTCGATGCCGGCCTTCCTCGCGGTGCGCCCGGATCCGCCCCGCGCCGAGCTGCGCGCCCTGATCGAGGCGTGCCACACCCGGCCGCCCGTCCCGGCCTGACGCCGTACGCGCGCTGCCGTCCCCCGTACGGCAGCGCGCGTCTTCGGGCAGGCCGGCGCGTGCCGGGTCCCGGTCCCCCGGTCCTTCAGCCGACGAAGTCCTCCACGACCTTCGGCGGCCACGTCCCCACCTTGAGGACCCCGAGGGAGTAGGCGCGCGAGACCAGCGCGGCCCGGTTGGGGACCCGTAGCTTCCGCAGCAGGCACGTCACGTGGTATTCGACGCCCTGTCTGCTCAGGTGGAGGCGGGCGGCGAGGGGGACGGTGGCCACCCCGGCGGCGATGCCCTCGATGATGCGCGCGTCCACCTCGCTCAGGAGCGGCTTGCGGCCCGCGACGACGTGGGTGTCATCGGTGCCCGGGGCGGTGGGCATCAGCACGAGGATGGTGGTGGCGTCGGGCGTCCCGCCGCGCACGGAGACGGCGGTGAGGGGGGTGGTGAACGCGGCGCCCTCCGGGCCCATGGCGATCACCTCGGTGCGGAAGCGGTCCTCGTGTCTGCCCTCGACCAGGCGGGCGAACCGGCGCATCAGGGGCTGCCGCACGCTGGGGTGCACCACGGTGTCGCAGAAGCCCAGGCCGCAGATCCCGGCCGAGGAGTCCCCGAACTTCCGGAAGAACTCCTGGTTCGCCTGCCGGATGGTCAGGGCCGGGTCCAGGCAGGCCGTGGCCACACCCAGGTGGTCGAACGGCCGGACGTCCGCGGACGGGCCGTCCGGTGCGGCAGGTGCGGGGTCCGCGAGCACGGGAGCGGAAATCACCAAGAGACTGAGATCCCTTCAAGGCATGCGAGGCGCGCCGAATCGCCGATGAGACCCGGCGTGCGCGAGATCAGGCCCCCTTCGCTCCCCCGCAGGGTGGCTCCCCCGAAAGGGCCTGGCAACTTGTCCTGAATGGAGACTAGATAGCCCTCGGAGCGCCGGTCAACGAAGATCGGCTCCGGCCCGTTAACCCTGTGGTCGGCCCACCCGATGGTTCGGTCCGGACCATGGACCCTTCGGTAGCACGGCCGGGCGACGGTCCGTCACCCCCGCGCGGCGGGCGCGGACCCGATGGGCGTAACCGGGCGCGCGCCCGCCGGATCCCGCTGCCAGGATCCGGACTATGCGACTCATACGCTCCGTACGCACTCCCCCGGCGGCCGCCCGCCGCCCCGTCACCCGTCTGCTGACCGCCTTTCTGCTCCTCGCCGGCGGCAGCGCCTGCGCCACCTGGGGGACGGCTCCCCTGGAGACCCACCAGGACGACGCGCACGCGCAGGCCGGTGTTGCCCAGGTGCAGCAGCAGACGCGCGAAGAGCGGATGTCGGCCGCCAGGAAGTGGGGGCTGGACCGGCCGCCGCTCGTCGCGCCGCCCCCGCCCAAGGTCAAACCCCAGCTGACGACGCCCGACTGGGCGGACCAGGGTCCCGGTCTGATCCCCGTCTTCGCGAGCGTGCCGACCAACGAGAAGGTCGTCTTCCTGACGATCGACGACGGCGCGGCCAAGGACCACGCGTTCCTCCAGATGCTGCGGGACCTCGACGTGCCGGTCACCGCGTTCCTCACCGACGAGTCGGCCAGCGACGACTACGGCTACTTCCGCGACCTGCACGCCCAGGGCGCGTCCATCCAGAACCACACCCTGCACCACCCGCAGATGATCACGATCTCCGAGGACGAGCAGCGCGCGGAGGTCTGCGGCCAGCAGGACATCCTGCAGAACGAGATCGGCGTCCGCCCGTGGCTGTTCCGGCCGCCCTTCGGCGACTTCGACGCGGGCACCCTCGCCGTCGCCGAGGAGTGCGGCGCGCGTGCCGCGCCGCTGTGGAACGAGGAAGCGTTCCCGGACCGGATCGACTACCGCGAGGACGACCCGCAGTTCCACCCCGGCGACATCATCCTCACGCACTTCAACGGCCCCCAGGCGTGGAACGCCACCATGCCGGACATGCTGCGCACGGTGCTGCGCCAGGCGACGGAGCAGGGCTACGCGCTGGCGCGGCTGGAGGACTACATCTGACCCGGAGGACCGGGCGGGCACCGCGGGCCCGGCGGTTCAGGCGTCGCCGTACGCCTCGCCGCCGAGCTCCAGGCCCGCCGTGCCGGCGGTGGTGTCGGCCAGCCAGGCGCGGAAGCCCTCGACCTCGGCCTCGGGCAGGCCGACCTCGATGCGGACGTCGGCGCCGTAACTCACCTCGCGCACGGCCCGCCCGGTGGCCCGCAGGTCGTTCTCCAGCTTCCCGGCCCGCTGGTGGTCGACGGTGACGGTGGCCAGCCGGAACCGCCGGCGGGTCACCGTGCCGAGGACGTCGAGCGCCTCGCCGACGGCACCGCCGTAGGCCCGGATGAGCCCGCCCGCGCCGAGCTTCACACCGCCGAAGTAGCGGGTGACGACGGCGACCACGTAGCGCACCTCGCGGCGCACGAGCATCTGGAGCATGGGGACGCCCGCGGTGCCGCCCGGTTCGCCGTCGTCGCTCGCCTTCTGGACGGAGCCGTCGGCGCCGAGGACGTAGGCGAAGCAGTGGTGGCGGGCGGTGGGGTGCTCCTTGCGGACGCGCGCGATGAAAGCCTGTGCCTCCTCCTCGGTCGCGGCGGGCGCGAGCGCGCAGAGGAAGCGCGACTTGTTGATCTCGATCTCGTGGACGCCTGCGCGCGCCACGGTGCGGTACTGGTCCTGCATCCCGCCACCCTATGCGCAGTGCGGGAATGGTCCGGCGGGGATGCTCGTTGAGCTCTGCATGTATGCAGAGGCGGGGAGCATCCGCAGGATCATCGAGGAGACCGGCGACACGTGGGCGGTCGTCGGTCTGTCGTCCAACGAGAACCGGGCGGCGTACGGCGTCGCCCAGGTGTTGCAGCGGCACGGCAAGCGCGTCGTGCCCGTCCACCCCAGAGCGGAGACGGTGCACGGGGAGAAGGGGTACGCGACGCTCGCGGAGATCCCCTTCCCCGTCGACGTGGTGGACGTCTTCGTCAACAGCGATCTCGCGGGCGCGGTCGCGGACGAGGCGGTGGCGATCGGCGCGAAGGCGGTGTGGTTCCAGCTGGGCGTCGTCGACGAGGAGGCGTACGCGCGGACGCGCGCGGCGGGCCTTTCGATGGTGATGGACCGCTGCCCGGCGATCGAGATCCCGCGCCTGGGCTGACCCGGCGATTCCAGGGGCCCTTCAGTCGGTGGTTTCCGCGAGCCGCCGCAGCAGCGGCCCCACTTCGACGAGCCGTCGGATCTCGTCGGGGCGCAGCGAGGCGAGGCGCTTGGCGAGCACCTCGGCCTCGCCGCGCGCGAGGTCGGCCAGGGCGGCGGCGCCGCGTTCGGTGAGCGTGACCCGGCAGGCGCGGCCGTCCGTCGGGTCGGCCGCGCGGCGGATCAGGCCCGAGGTCTCCATGGCCAGGACGGCGGAGGTGGCGGTCGGCTGGGAGCAGGGCACCCAGGCGGCGATCTCGCCGATCCGGGCGGGGCCCTTGGCCAGCAGCACCAGAACGGCGATGTGCGTGGGCTGGACGCTGCCGGCGGTGGAGGCCCTGCGCAGGCTCCGGGTGAGCCGGTGCAGGGAGATCACCAGGTGCAGTGCCTCGTCGTCACCGATCGTCATCGCTTTGCCCATCGCCCCGTACGGTTCTGATCAGGGGAGCATGATAGTGGGCGAGTACATGTCCAACCACAGAGCCAGGTCCAGCGTCCGCTCCAGGCCGTGCCGGGACGCCTGGGTGATCTGGGGCGCGTCGTCGTGCGCCGCCTGGCGCAGCCAGGCGCGGTCGATGATGCCGAAGACGGCGTGGGAGGGGCGGGAGAGCAGGTCCTTGGCCTGGCGCTGGAGGGCGACGGCGTACTGGGGGTCCTGGGTCGAGGGGTACGGGCTCTTGACGCGGTCGTAGACCGACTGCGGCAGGACGTCGGCGGTGGCCTCCCGCAGCAGGCTCTTCTCGCGTCCGTCGAAGGACTTGAGCGACCACGGGGTGTTGTAGACGTACTCCACGAGCCGGTGGTCGCAGAAGGGCACGCGCACCTCCAGCCCGACGGCCATGCTCGCGCGGTCCTTGCGGTCGAGCAGGATCCGCACGAAGCGTGTGAGGTGCAGATAGCAGATCTTGCGCATGCGGTACTCGAAGTCGCTCTCGCCGTCGAGGCGTTCGACGTCCTTGACGGCGGCGTTGTAGCCGTCCTGGACGTAGGAGTCCAGGTCGAGGGCGTCGGTCAGGCCCGCTGTCAGGATGCCGTCGTCGTTGCCGAAGTCCCGTGCGTGGCGCACCAGCCAGGGGAAGGTGTCGGCCCGGCGGGCCTCCTCGTCGAAGAACTGCTTGTAGCCGCCGAAGACCTCGTCGGCCGATTCGCCGGACAGGGCGACGGTGGAGTGCTTGCGGATCTCCTTGAAGAGGAGGTAGAGGGAGGCGTCCATGTCCCCGAAGCCGACCGGGATGTCCCGCGCCCGGATCACCTTGGCGCGCACCTCGGGGTCGGCGAGGGCGGCGGAGTCCAGGACGATGTCCTGGTGGTCGGTGCCGGCGAGCCGGGCGACGTCGTGCACGTAGGGCGTGTCGGGGGTGGCACGCAGGTCGTCGGCGACGAAGTTCTCGGTGCGGCCGACGAAGTCGACGGCGAAGCTGCGCACCGTCTCGCCGGCCTCGCCCAGCTGACGGGCCGCCAGGGCGGTCATGGCCGAGGAGTCGAGGCCGCCGGAGAGCAGGGTGCAGCGCGGCACGTCGGCGACGAGCTGGCGGCGGACGATGTCGTCGAGCAGGGTGCGGACGTGCGCGATCGAGGTGTCCTTGTCGTCCGGGTGCGGGCGGGTGCGCAGCGCCCAGTAGACGTGGCTGCGCAGGCCGTTGCGGTCGACGGTGACGACGGTGCCGGGCTCGACCTCGTGCATGCCTTCCCAGACGGCGTGGCCGGGCGTCTTGACGAACGAGAAGAGCTCGCGGAGCCCTTCGAGGCCGACGTTCCGCTCGGCGGCCGGGTTGGCGAGGATGGCCTTGGGCTCGGAGCCGAAGAGCACGCCGTCGGCGGTGGGGTAGTAGTAGAAGGGCTTGATGCCCATGCGGTCGCGGACCATGACGAGCCGTCGGCGCCGCTCGTCCCAGATCGCGAACGCGGCCATCCCGTTGAGGTGTTCGGCGACGGCCTCGCCCCATTCGAGGTAGCCGCGCAGGACGACCTCGGTGTCGGAGTCGGTGCGGAAGCGGTGGCCGCGGGACATCAACTCCGCGCGCAGTTCGGTGTAGTTGTACGCCTCGCCGGAGTAGACGAGGACGACCTCGCTGCCGTCCTCCCGCCGCACGGTCATCGGCTGCCCGCCGCCGGCCAGGTCGATGATCGCGAGGCGGCGGTGGCCGAGTGCCGCGGGCCCCTTGACCCAGGTGCCGCTGTCGTCGGGCCCGCGGCAGGACATCGTCTCGGTCATCGCGTCCACGGTCTTCTGTGCGGAGCGCAGATCACGGTCGAAGGAAATCCAGCCGGTGATGCCACACATGCCATGCCCTCCTGGTCCGGCACGGGGCCGCCGGGAAAACGGGAGCGGGCGCGACGGAGCGCGGCACCGGCTCGGCGACCCCCGCGTCTGTTGTATCGAGCACCTATATAAATCGTCCGCCCGCGGCGCGGCGCCGTCAACCTCGGCCGGGGCCGCTCCCCGGAAGCCCGGCGGCCGGTGCGAGGGGGGCGGGCACGGGCGAAGCGGACCCTGAACTGCGACTTCGCGGTACGCCTGGGTCCGCTTCGACCGCTGCGGTGCGCGCACGGTCGTGGGAGAGGTTTTACCCAAGCCCCCGGCCGGAGCGTCAGTGTGCGGGGGCGACCGCCACGGCCATCGTCATCGTGACGTCTTCCGGACCGTCGTTGCGGTAGGTGTGCGGGACGCCGCCGTCGAAGGTGGCGGACGTCCCGGCGGGCACGGCGTACTCCTCGCCGGCCACCACGAGCGTGAGATCGCCGGACGTCACCGTCAGCAGCTCGACCGTGCCGGGCGGGTGGGGATCGGAGACGTTGCTGTCGCCGGGGGCGATGCGCCAGTCCCACAGCTCCAGCGGCCCCCGGCCCTGCGCGCCGACGAGCAGAGTGGTGTGGCTGCCCGCCTCCGTCGACCACATGCGCACGGCCTCCGCCCCGGGCACGAGCCGCACCGTCGCGCCCCGCTCCTGGTCCAGCAGCGTGGTGATGCTGACGCCGAGCGCGTCGGCGAGCTTGACGGTCGTACCGACGCTGGGGTTGGTGCGGGCCTGCTCGATCTGGATGATCATGCCGCGGCTGACGCCGGAGCGGGCCGCCAGGGCATCGAGGGTGAAGTTCCGCTCGCCGCGCCAGCGCTTGAGGTTGCGGGCGAGCGACTGCGTGAGCTGATCGAGGTCCGTCACGGTCTTCAGTCTTCCTCAGGCTCTACGGTGCAAGATTTTGGGTGGCGTGGTCGAACAAACTGAACTACGGTGCGCTGTACCGCACCGTCCAGCACACTGTACTGCGAGGTTCCCCCGATGACAGCGGTCTTCGCCCTGACCACCAGCCTCCTGTGGGGGCTGGCCGACTTCGGCGGCGGGCTGCTCACCCGCCGCATCCCCGCCCTGACCGTGGTGCTGGTCTCCCAGCTGCTGGCCGTCGGCGTGCTCGGCACGATCGTCGTCGCCACCGGCGGCTGGACCGAGGCCGGGCCCCGGCTCTGGTTCGCGGCCGCCGCCGGCCTCATCGGCCCGGCGGCCATGCTCTGCTTCTACAGCGCCCTCGCCCGCGGCCCGATGGGCGTCGTCGCGCCCCTCGGCGCGCTCGGCGGAGTCGCCGTACCGGTCGGCGTGGGCATCGCCGTCGGGGAACGGCCCGGACTCCTCCAGTTCGCCGGGATCCTGGTCGCCGTCGCCGGGGTCGTCCTCGCGAGCGGCCCGGCACGCGGCGGCGCGCCCATCCAGCGGCAGACGCTGGTGCACACCCTCTGCGCGGCCTTCGGGTTCGGCGCCGTCATGACCCTGATCGCGGAGGCGTCCACCACCCTGACCGGGCTCTTCCTCGCCCTCTTCGTGCAGCGGGTGTGCAACGTGCTGGTCGGCGGGACCGCACTGTGGGTCTCCGTACGGCGCGGCGGCCGGGCCCTGCCGGAGGACGGCGGCATGAGCGCCGTACGGGCCGCGCTGCCCGCGCTCGCCTTCGTCGGACTCGCGGACGTGGCGGCCAACGGCACGTACAACCTCGCCGCGAACAGCGGACCCGTGACCGTCGCCGCCGTACTCGCCTCGCTCTACCCGGTCGTCACGGCACTGGCCGCACGCGGCGTCCTCAGCGAGCGGCTCCGCTCGGTGCAGGCGACGGGCGCGGGGCTGGCCCTGGTGGGCACGGTCCTGCTGGCGGCCGGCTGACGCCGCCTCACACCACCCGGCCGTCGGGCGCCGAGGGGCCCGGCTCCGCCTCCTCCAGCGCCAGCAGCTGCTCCGAGGTCACCCCGTCGGGGAGCGGCACGGGCGCGGGCGTCCGCAGCGGCGGCACCCAGCCGGTCTCCGCGTCCCAGCGGCGCACGACCTTGGCCGGGGCACCGGCCACCACGCTGTGGTCGGGCACCTCGCCCCGGACCACGGCTCCGGCCGCGACGACGACGTTCCGCCCGAGCCTCGCGCCCGGCAGGATCACCGCCCCCGTGCCCAGCCAGCTGCCCGGCCCGATCGAGACGGGCGCGCTGCGCGGCCACTGCCTCCCTATGGGCTGACCGGGGTCGTCGTAGGAGTGGTTGTCACTGGTGACGTAGACGTACGGGCCGCAGAACACGTCGTCGCCGAAGGTCACCCGCTGGGAGGCGACCACGTGGCTGCCCCGGCCGAGGACCACGCCGTTGCCGAGGCTCAGCACGGGTTCGGGGCCCAGGTCGAGGCCGGGCATCATGCCCGCCGTCAGGGTGACCTGCTCGCCGATGATGCAGTGGTCCCCCAGCTCGATCCACTGCTCGCCGAACACCGTACCCAGGGGGAACGCCAGCCGGGTGGCGGGCCCGATCCGGGCGAAGCGGTACGGGCCGGGGTGCTCGGCGGTCACCGCGCCGGCCCGCTGGACCCACCGCCAGCCGCGGTGGACCGCGCGGGACGCGGCACGACGCCCCCAGGCCCGGAGAGCCTCGGGGGCGTCGAATGAGAACGTGTTCCGGTTCTTCGGCACCCGCTCACCGTACTCAGCCGCGCCCGTCCCGGCAGAGGCGGTGAGCTGTGATCTTCCCCCTACCCGGCGAAAGCCCCGGGCCCCCGCCTCGCCGTGGAGGAGGGGGCCCGGGGCACGGACGCTCGCGGGTCAGTCGACCGTGGCGACGGCCTCGGTCCCGGAGGCCGCCTCGGCGGCCTCGGCCTTCTCCGCCTTCTTGGCCTTGATCCGCATGACGACGAACGAGCCCACACCGAAGAGCACCGCGGCCAGCAGGCCGAGGTAGGAGAACTGCTTGAGCCACTTCTCGGCGACCTTGCCGACGGTGTAGATCACCGCGACGGTGCCACCGGCCCAGGCGATGCCGCCGAGGACGTTGGCGATGAGGAACTTCCAGTACGGCATCTTCAGCACGCCCGCCAGCGGACCGGCGAAGATCCGCAGCAGGGCGATGAAGCGGCCGACGAAGACCGCCCACATGCCCCACTTCTTGAACGAGCGCTCGGCGGTGGCCACATGCTTCGGCCCGAAGTGCTTGGGGAACTTCCGGCCGAGCCAGTCCAGCAGCGGCTGGCCCCCCTTGCGGCCGATCAGATAGCCGATGGAGTCACCGACGATCGCGCCCGCGACGGCACAGACACCCAGGACGTACGGATTGATGTGGTCCTGCGTGGCCGCCATCAGCGTGGCGCTGACGAGGACGATCTCACCGGGAAGCGGGATGCCCAGGCTCTCCAGCCCGATGACCCCGCCCACCATCAGGTAGACGGCGACCGCCGGTACTGTCTCGAGCCACTCCTGGATGTGCAACGCCGGTTCCTCCCCGGTTGACGACCCTTACCCGGCGTACGCCGTTCGGGCGCACGCCGCGAAGCCTACTGGAGTGAAGGACTCGCTCAGCGGCCCGCGGGTTGCCACGGATGGCGTATGTGTTCGAGCACAGGGTGCGGCGGCACCGGGGGGAACAGGGCGGCCGACGGCCGTCCCTACGCGTTCGGCCGCAGCGTCCAGACCACCGTCATCTCGCCCGTCACCGCGCCGTCCTCGCGGGTGATCGCGATGTGGACGGGGAACTCCGGGCGCTCGCCCGCGTCCAGTTCCGCGACGACCTCGGGCGCCGGGCGGCCCAGTTCGGCGGTGGCGGTGACGGGGCCCTTGGCGAGCTTCTTGTAGCCGATCTCGGCGCGCACGGCCAGCGGTACGGCGCGGGAGAGCTGGTCGCCGAAGGCGGCGAGGACGATGGCGCCGCTCGCGGACTCGGCGAGGGTGAACATCGCGCCGGCGTGCGGGCCGCCGACGTGATTGTGGTAGTCGGGCTGGTCGGGCAGGCGGACGACGGCGCGCTCCGCGGTGGTCTCCTCGAAGACGAGGTTGAGCGTACGGGCCATGGGCACCGTGGCCACGAGCATGTCGCCGATCGAGGGCTGGGTCTCAGACATGCGGGATAAGTTACCAGCCAGTAGGAATGGCGGGAAGGGGCTCCCGTCGGCCGGGCCGCGGTATGCCTCTATGGTTATCGGCCATGTGGCCAGGACAGCAGCCGCCCGGGGGCGAGCAGAACCCGCAGGACCAGAATCCGTACCAGCAGCCGGGGTACCCGACGCAGCCCAACCCGTACCAGCAGCCGGGGTACGCGCAGCCCGGCCCCGGGCAGCCGAATCCGTACCAGCAGCCCGGTCCGGCCGGTCCGCCCACTCCGCCCATGGGGCAGCCCGGCCCGCCCATGGGCCAGCCCGCGCAGACCGTGCCGCAGTGGACGGGACCCGCCGGGCCCGGCGGGCCGAAGCCGCCGCGGGACAAGAGCAAGCGCACCACGGTCATCGCGATCACCGCCGCGGTGGCCGTGGTCGCCGCCGCCGTGATCACCGGCGTCGTCGTCATGAAGGGCGACGGCGAGAAGACCGTGGCGAAGGACGACCCCTCGTCGGCGCCCTCCTCCGCCGCGCCGTCCTCGCCCGCGCCCTCCTCGGACGCGCCCCTGGACAACCCCCGCGGCGGTGGCGCCGAGGTCAAGCCGGTCATCGACGGCTGGAAGGTGGTCGTCAGCAGCAAGCGGCACCTCGCCTTCGACGTCCCCGCGGAGTGGTCGGTCGACAGCCCCGGCATGTCCGTCGGCTTCTCCGACGCCAAGGGCAAGCCCTTGATCACCATGAGCTCCCCGGCCTACTACAAGCAGGGCTCGTGCGGGAAGAACTCGCAGAAGGCCGCCGCCGGCTCCAAGGGCGCGCAGGGCGCCAAGAGCGAGGAGAGCGCCGCCAAGATCGAGGCCGAGAACTGGCTGATCGCGGGCTACGACCAGAAGCAGACGGGCAAGCTCGACAGCACCGACGCCAAGCCCTTCAAGAGCGACCACGGCATCACCGGCTACGCGGCCTCCGCCACGGTGACCGGGGTGAAGAAGACCGACAAGTGCTCCTCCGACGGCAAGTCGTGGACGGTGACCTACAAGGACACCAATGACGACCTGGCGACATGGGTGCTCTACGCGGACAAGGGCGTCGACGACGAGCTGCCCGACGACACCGTCAAGAAGATCATGAGCTCGCTGCGCCCGCTCAAGAGCTCCTGAACCACCCCCGGCACGGCGCGCTCAGCCCACGCTGAACGCGCCGCCCGGCGGCTCGGGCGACCGCACCGCCTCCGCGTCCGTCACGACGGCCGACCCCGCCGCGAACCGCGCCAGCGCCTCTCCGTGCTCCACCCGCGCCGGGAAGGCGTCGGCGGCGGCACGGCGGACGAGGGCGGCCACCGGGAGCTCGTCGTGCGAGGCCACGAGCACGGCGTTGCCGAAGCGCCGCCCCCGCAGCACCGAGGGCTCCACGATCAGGCACAGGTGCGCGAAGACCGCGCCGAAGGTCGCCACCTGCGACCGCAGGAAGGCGAAGGGGGCGCCGTCGGCGAGATTGGCGGCGTAGCGGCCGTCGCGGCGCAGCACCCGGGCGGCCGAGCGCGCGAACTCCACCGAGGTGAGGTGGGCCGGCACCCGGGAGCCGCCGAAGACGTCGGCGACGATCACATCGGCGGAGGCGTCGGCCGCCGCCTCCAGTTCCGTGCGGGCGTCGCCGGCCCGTACGCCGATGCCGGAGTCCTCGCGCAGCGGGAGGTGTTCGGCGACCAGGGCGAGGAGGCCGCGGTCGGCCTCGACGACGAGCTGCCGGGAGCCGGGGCGGGTGGCCGCTGCGTAGCGGGGCAGGGTGAGCGCTCCGCCGCCGAGGTGCAGCACGTCCAGCGCGCGGCCGGGCTCCGCCGCGGTGTCCAGGACGTGGGCGACGCGCCGGGCGTACTCGAATTCGAGGTGCGTCGGGTCGTCGAGGTCCACGTACGACTGCGGTGCGCCGTCGACGGTGAGCAGCCAGGCTCTTCGGCGGTCGATGTCGGGCAGCAGCTTGGCGGTGCCGCAGTCGACGTCCTGGGTCACGGGTATGGGTTCGTCCACTCCCCCATTGTGCGGCGCCCGAGGGCCCTAGCCGGACGGAACGGGCCCGGCTACACCACCTCTCCCACGCCGATCGTGCGGCCGGCTTCACGAAGCATGAGCGGAAGGCCCCGTTCGAGGGGCGCGGCACGGTCCAGGGTGACCGTGAGCGTGAGCGGGCGGCCGGGGAGGGCGGGCCCGTGGGGTCCGAGGTCGACCGTGCCGGGTACGTCGGCCGTACGGAAGTGGAATTGCGCCCGGCAGCCGGTGGCGAGCGGCCGGGAGCGGCCCCCCTCCGCGGCCGGCAGCAGCCGCACGCGGGCGCGGAAGCGGCGCCCGGTCAGGACGCTTCCGGGCGCGGCGACGACGTCGCCGCGGTGCACCTCGTGGCGCTCCACCCCGCGCAGGAGCAGCGCGACGCCGTCCCCGGCCCGCGCGCCCGCCATGGGTTCGCCGAAGGTCTCCAGGCCGGTGACCTCGGTGCGGCGGGGTCCGGCCGGCCGGCCGACGATGTCGACGGCCGCTCCGGGGCGTACGGTGCCGCGCTCGACCGTCCCGGCGACGGCGGTGCCCCGCCCGGTGAGGGTGAACACCCGCTCCACGGGCAGCAGGAGGGGCCCGCCCGTGCGGCGCTCCGGCGTGGGCACATAGGTGTCGACGGCGTCGAGCAGCGCCTCGATCGTGCCCGTCCAGCGGGGGTCACCGTCCAGGGCGCGCAGCGCGGACACCCGGACGACGGGGGTGTGGGCGCCGTCGTAGCCGTGCGCGGTGAGGAGCGCCCGGGTCTCCAGCTCGACGAGTTCGGTCAGCTCCGGCCCGCCGGCGTCGGCCTTGCTGAGGGCGACGACCAGGTGCCGTACGCCGGACTGGCGGGCGAGCAGGAGGTGTTCGGCGGTCCTCGGTCCGATGCCGTCGAGCGCGGAGACGACGAGAATCGCCCCGTCGAGCCCCGCCGTCGCGGCGATCGTGTGCTTGACGCGACCGTCGCCGCCGGGCAGGTCGGCGTGGGCGTAGTGGCGGGTGCCCGTCTCGTAGGCGACGTGGGGGACGGGCGCGGTGCCGGGGGCGGGGCGGGTGCCGAGGAGGCGGGTGATGGCGGCGGTGAGCGTGGTCTTGCCATGGCCGGTGTGTCCCATGGTCGCGATGTTCAGGTGCGGCTTGGTGCGCACGTATGCCTGCTTGGGCATGGTTCCTTTCCCCGGGTGCTGTGGTGCGGTGCCTTCGCGCGGACCCCGGGGGCCGGCCGACCCTTCCCTTCGGGGTCCGTGGAGCGATCCGGGAAGAGTCAGCGTCGCCTGTGCTCGTGGGGGTGCGGGCCCATGGCACGGCGGGGGTCGGCGGCAGCCCACGGCGCGCCCGCGGCGGCGGGCGTCGGCAGAGGGTGGGCGGGCCGGCACACGCTGTCGATGCTCGCGCAACGGGTGCGGGGCGTCGAATGGTTTTCCCTCGCACGGGCGTTGGCGCTCCCCGCGGGTGTGCGGGGGCCACTCGGGGAAATGCCCGGTTCGTGGTGGGCATGATGTCCGGCGGGCGAACAGGCGACGACCGAATGTGCGCGTTCCGCACCGTCTCACCGCGATCACAGCGGCTTTACGGGCGGGTCGGTTAGGCTCCAGCGATGCTCGAATCCGCCGCGTCCTCCCCCGGTCCCGCAGGGCGCCGCGCCCGTGCGCCGCTGTCCCCGTGGTTCCGGCTGGGGCTGCTCGTCGCCCTGCTCGCCGGTGCCGCGGCGGCCGTGCTCGCCTTCCGGCCGGAGCGGCTGCTCGCCGACGGCTGGCCGCCGCACATGTCCGGCCCCGCGGCCGTGGTGCTGTTCGCCGGTGCGTACGGGCTGTGCACGGCGTCGTTCGTGCCGCGCCCGATCCTCAACCTCGCGGCGGGCGCGCTCTTCGGCGGTCCCGTCGGCACGGCGGTCGCCGTGGTGGGCACGGTGCTGGGCTCGGGCCTCTCCTTCGGTCTGGGGCGGCTGCTGGGGCAGGACGCGCTGCGCCCGCTGCTGCGCGGCCGGTGGCTGACGGCGGCGGACCGGCAGCTGAGCCGGCACGGCTTCCGGTCGATGATGGCGATCCGCCTGTTCCCCGGCGTCCCGTTCGCGGCCGCCAACTACTGCGCGTCGGTCTCCCGGATGGGCTGGGCACCGTTCCTGCTGGCGACCGGGCTCGGCAGCCTGCCGAACACCGCCGCGTACGTCATCGCCGGCAGCCACGCGTCCTCGCCGACGTCACCGGCCTTCCTCGCCGCCACGGCCTTCATCGCGGTCACGGGGATCGCGGCGGTGATCGTGGCGTGGCGCAGGAAGGGGCACGCGCTCCGGGCGACCCGTACGTAGCGTCAGGTCGCGTCGATCTTGACGTTGCCGGAGCTGGTGCGCACCGAGAGCTCGGCGTCGGCGGACTCCTCCTTGCGCACACCCACCTCGCTGCTGCCGGAGCTGGTGCCGGTCTCGACGTGGTAGGTGCCGTAGGGCACGGTCAGTTCGACGTTCCCGGAGGTGGTGCGGGCGGCCACCGAGGCGGGGCGCCTGGCGAAGGAGAGGTGCACCGGGCCCGAGGAGGCGGTCACGGTGGCCGTGGGGCCGGACAGTTCGGTCCCCGTGATCCGGCCGGAGTGCGTCCTGACGGCGAGCGGTCCGGTCAGCGCGGCGACGGTCACCTCGCCGGAACCCGTGCCGATGTCCGCCGCGGCCAGGCCGCGCACCGTGACGGGGCCGCTGCTGGTGCTGAGTCTGGCGTGGGCGGCGGCGGGCACGGTCAGCTCGTAGTCGACGAAGCAGTTCTGACCGCAGCCGCTGTGGAAGGTCAGCACGCCCGCTGACAGCTCGTGGGTCGGCCTGGGCTTCGTGGGGCCTCCGTAGTGGAGGGTGCGGCGGATGGTGACGCCGGGGCCGGTGCCGGGCGTGATCTCGATGGCCCCTTCGCGGTTGCCGAGGATCTCGACGGCCGTCACGGGTTCCGTGACGGCAACCTCCTCGGTCGCCGTCTTCCTGGCGCTGTCGCCGATGCCGCACCCGGCCAGCAGCAGACCCGCGGCCGTGGCGAGGGCCGCGAGCCCCAGGCCCTTCCGCCCTGACCGCGCCACCCCGCGGTTCTCGGCCACCGGCCGGGCTCGGTGCGGGAGGCGGTGGAACGTCTGAGGCATGGGGTGATTCCTTGAGGCGGAGGCGGCGGACGGGCACGGACGGATACGGACGGGTACGCGGACGGGGGAACACAACGGGCGCTCCAGGCCCGGCGGTGCTGTCCTGGACACGCCCACACATCAGGTGCACACGCGAGGAGCAGACCCGTGATCCCCACCGACGACCTCTCCGATCCTGCCGTACGCGCCCTGGTGAACGCCATCAACGCCAACGACGCCGCCGCCTTCCGGGCCGCGCTGGCCCCCGGGGCGACGATGTCCGACGACGGTTCGGACCGGGATCTCGCCCAGTGGGCGGACAAGGAGATCTTCTCCTCGCACGGGCACATGGACGTGGAGTCGGAGTCGGACGGCGGGCGCTCGCTCGTCGCCCGCTACAGCAACGACACCTGGGGTGCGATGCGCACACGGTGGCACTTCACGGTCGACGGCGGCGGCAAGGTCAGCCGCTTCGAGACCGGCCAGGCGTGACGCACGCTCGGCCCCGCGCGGCGCACGGGCGGGCCCGGCGCATGGGGCGGGGCGCCCTGGCCGCCGCGGGCACGCTGGCCGTCCTGACCGCCTGCGGGGGCAGCGGCGGCAAGTCGGCCGGGCACACGGTGTCCCCTTCGGGGGCGGCCTCCTCGGTGGGCGGCACCCGCGTGGTGGCGTTCGACGACACCTACGCGTACGAGGACGGGCTGAAGGTCAAGGTGACGAAGCCGACGGCGTTCAAGCCGAGCGTCACCTCGCTCGGCCACCGGCCGGAGAACTCCCCCATCACCTTCATGGTGACGCTCACCAACGGCACCGAGCAGACGTTCCAGGTGACCGGGGTGCTGGTCCGGGTCACGGCCGGGGAGAGCGCCGACCGGGCGGAGCAGATCTTCGACACCGCACGTGGCGTCGGCACCCCGCTCACCGGTCCCATGGCGCCCGGGAAGTCCGCCACGGCCACCTTCGCCTTCGACGTACCGCCCGCGGACACCGGCAGGGTGGACATCGAGGTCCGCCCGGACTTCGGCGAGAAGTACACCAGCGTCCACTGGGTCGGCCCGGTCCGCTGAGTCCGCGGACGTGACCGATCTCGCGTCCGCCGCCTGCCCTGGTCCTGCCAGAGTGGGACGATGACGAGCACTGACGACGACGCCGTACTCCTGCGCCGGGACGGCCGGGCGGGCCGCATCACCCTCAACCGCCCCCGTGCCATCAACGCCCTCACCCATGACATGGTGCGCCACGTCGACGCGGCACTCGCCGCCTGGGAGCGCGACGACGCGGTGGCCACCGTGGTGACGGACGGCGCCGGCGAGCGCGGGCTCTGCGCGGGCGGGGACATCCGCTTCATCCACGACGACGCCCGCGCCGGCGGCGGAGCGATGGCGACCCGGGCCTTCTGGCGGGACGAGTACCGGCTCAACGCCCGCATCGCCGCCTTCCCCAAGCCGTATGTCGCCCTCATGGACGGCCTGGTGATGGGCGGCGGGGTCGGCGTCTCGGCGCACGGCGGCGTACGGGTCGTCACCGAGCGCTCCGCGATCGCCATGCCGGAGACCGGCATCGGCTTCGCCCCCGACGTCGGCGGCACCTTCCTCCTCTCCCGGGCACCCGGCGAGCTGGGCACGCACCTGGCCCTGACCACCGCCCGGCTCGACGCGGGTGACGCCGTACGCGCCGGATTCGCCGACCACTTCGTGCCGGTGGCGCGGCTGGCGGACTTCGCCGCGGCCCTCGCGGACACCGACCCTGCCGAAGCGGTACGCGCCCACGCCGCGCCCGTCCCGGCCGGCGCGCTGGCCGCGCACCAGGAGTGGATCGACCACTGCTACGCCCCCGACTCCGTCGAGGAGATCCTCGCCCGGCTGCGGGATTCCGGGGTCCCCGAGGCGAAGGAGGCCGCCGAGGCGATCGGCTCGAAGTCGCCCACGGCACTGAAGGTCACGCTCGCCGCACTGCGCCGGGCCCGGCGGCTGGCGACGCTGGACGAGGTGCTGGACCAGGAGTACCGGGTGTCGTGCGCGTCGCTGTCCGATCCGGACCTGGTGGAGGGGATCCGGGCGCAGGTGGTGGACAAGGACCGCCGGCCGCGGTGGCACCCGGCGACGCTGGCGGAGGTCTCCGACGCGATGGTGGCACGGCACTTCGACTCTCTGGGCACGGACGAGTTGGGCCTGGCCCGGCGTTAGGGTGCGCCTGCTGGGGCGGGGCGTGAGCCCCGCGCCCCCGTAAGGGGCGCGGGGAACCGCGCGACCGGCCACACGCGACCCGCGGGCGCGTACCGGTCCCACGAGGCAACCCAGTGGGCGCGAGGGCCCGGGGGCGGAGCCCTCGGCGGTCACCCTTGCCGGAACGCGCCAAGCAGACGTTCCGCCGCCGTGCTCGCCGGAAGCGTGCCGTCGCGGACCGCGGCCTCCAGCGAGGGGGCCAGCCGCCGCACGTCGGCGTGGGAGCGCAGCTCCGTCAGGAGCTGTTCGCGGACCATCGTCCAGACCCAGTCCACCTGTTGGTCGCGGCGCCGCGCGGCCAGCGCGCCCGTCGCGTCGAGCACCCGCCGGTGCTGCTCCAGCCGTTCCCAGAGCGTGTCGAGGCCGGTGCCCTCGCGCGCGCTGCACGTGAGGACGGGCGGGTTCCAGGCGGCGTCGGGTGCCCGCAACAGCCGCAGCGCACCGGCGAGTTCGCGCGCCGCGGACTTCGCGTCGCGCTCGTGCGGGCCGTCCGCCTTGTTGACGGCGATGACGTCGGCGAGTTCGAGTACGCCCTTCTTGATGCCCTGGAGCTGGTCGCCGGTGCGGGCGAGGGTGAGCATGAGGAAGGTGTCGACCATGTCGGCAACAGCCGTCTCCGACTGGCCGACGCCGACGGTCTCGACGAGCACCACGTCGTACCCCGCGGCCTCCATCACCACGATGGTCTCGCGGGTCGCGCGGGCCACGCCGCCGAGGGTCCCGGCGGTGGGCGAGGGCCGGACGAAGGCGGCGGGGTCGACGGCGAGCCGCTCCATGCGGGTCTTGTCGCCGAGGATGCTGCCGCCGGTCCGGCTGGAGGAGGGGTCGACGGCGAGCACGGCGACCTTGTGGCCGAGCCCGGTCAGCATGGTGCCGAGGGCGTCGATGAAGGTCGACTTGCCGACTCCGGGCACACCGGTGATGCCGATGCGCCGGGCCGTGCCCGCGTGGGGCAGCAGCTCGGTCAGCATCCGCTGGGCGGCCTCCCGGTGATCGGCCCGGGTCGACTCCACGAGCGTGATGGCGCGGGCGACGGTCGCCCGCCTGCCGTCGAGCACACCCTTGACGTACGCGTCCACATCGATGCTGCGTGCCATGGGCTCACAGCTCGTGGCCGAGGACCCCGGCGAGGGTCTTCAGCAGGTCGTGGGCGGCGTCGGGGATGACGGTGCCGGGCGGGAAGACCGCGGCGGCGCCCATCTCCCGCAGCGGCTCGACGTCCTGCGGCGGGATGACGCCACCGACGACGATCATGATGTCCTCGCGGCCCTGCTCGGCCAGTTGCTCGCGGAGTGCGGGTACGAGCGTGAGGTGGCCCGCGGCGAGCGAGGAGACGCCGACGATGTGCACGTCGGCCTCCACCGCCTGCCGGGCGACCTCCTCGGGCGTCTGGAAGAGCGGGCCGACGTCGACGTCGAAGCCGAGGTCGGCGAAGGCGGTGGCGATGACCTTCTGGCCACGGTCGTGGCCGTCCTGGCCCATCTTGGCCACCAGGATGCGCGGCCGGCGGCCGTCCTCCCGCTCGAACGCCTCGACCAGCGCGCGGGTGCGCTCGACCCCGGACGACTGTCCTGCCTCTTCGCGGTACACACCGGAGATCGTACGGATCTGCCCGGCGTGCCGTCCGTAGACCTTCTCCAGGGCGTCGGAGATCTCGCCGACGGTCGCCTTGGCACGGGCGGCGTTCACGGCGAGGGCCAGCAGATTGCCCTCCAGGCCCGCGCCGGGGGCGGAGCCCGCCGCCGCGGTCAGGGCGCGCAGGGCGTCCTGGCAGGCGGCCTCGTCGCGCTCGGCGCGCAGCCGCCGCAGCTTCTCGATCTGCTGGGCGCGCACGGAGGAGTTGTCGACCTTGAGGACGTCGATCTGCTCGTCGGTCTCGACGCGGTATTTGTTGACGCCGATCACGGGCTGCCGGCCGGAGTCGATGCGGGCCTGGGTGCGGGCGGCGGCCTCCTCGACGCGCAGCTTGGGGATGCCCGCGTCGATGGCCTGGGCCATGCCGCCCGCGGCCTCGACCTCCTCGATGTGCTGCCAGGCGCGGCGCGCGAGGTCGTGGGTGAGCTTCTCGACGTACGCGCTGCCGCCCCAGGGGTCGATGACCCGGCAGGTGCCGGACTCCTGCTGGAGGAGGAGCTGGGTGTTGCGGGCGATGCGGGCGGAGAAGTCGGTGGGCAGGGCCAGCGCCTCGTCGAGGGCGTTGGTGTGCAGGGACTGGGTGTGCCCCTGGGTGGCCGCCATGGCCTCGACGCAGGTCCGCGCGACGTTGTTGAAGACGTCCTGCGCGGTCAGCGACCAGCCGGAGGTCTGCGAATGGGTGCGCAGCGACAGCGACTTGGCGTTCTGCGGTTCGAAGCGCTTGACGAGCTTGGCCCACAGCAGCCGGGCCGCGCGGAGCTTGGCGATCTCCATGAAGAAGTTCATGCCGATCGCCCAGAAGAAGGACAGGCGCGGTGCGAAGGCGTCGACGTCGAGTCCGGCGTCGATGCCCGCCTTCAGATACTCCACGCCGTCGGCGAGGGTGTAGGCGAGTTCGAGGTCGGCCGTCGCCCCGGCTTCCTGGATGTGGTAGCCGGAGATGGAGATGGAGTTGTAGCGCGGCATCTTCAGCGAGGTGTAGGAGAAGATGTCGGAGATGATCCGCATGGAGGGCCGGGGCGGATAGATGTAGGTGTTGCGGACCATGAACTCCTTGAGGATGTCGTTCTGGATGGTCCCGGCCAGCTTCTCGGGCGGCACGCCCTGTTCCTCGGCGGCGACGATGTAGAGGGCGAGCACGGGCAGCACCGCGCCGTTCATCGTCATCGACACGCTCATCCGGTCCAGCGGGATGCCGTCGAAGAGCTGCCGCATGTCGTAGATGGAGTCGATGGCGACGCCCGCCATGCCGACGTCGCCGGTCACGCGCGGGTGGTCGCTGTCGTAGCCGCGGTGGGTGGGCAGGTCGAAGGCGACGGAGAGGCCCTTCTGGCCGGCCGCCAGGTTGCGGCGGTAGAAGGCGTTGGACTCCTCGGCGGTGGAGAAGCCGGCGTACTGGCGGATCGTCCACGGCTGGTTGACGTACATCGTGGGGTACGGGCCGCGGAGGTACGGCGCGATGCCGGGGTAGGTGCCCAGGAAGTCCAGTCCGCGCAGGTCGTCGGCGGTGTAGAGCGGCTTGACGCCGATGCCCTCGGGGGTCTCCCAGACGAGGTCCTCGGGGCTGTGGCCGGTGCTCTCCTTGAGGGCGGCCCGCCAGGGTCCGGGGTCGGCGGGGGCGCGGTCGGCCGGGCCCAGGTCGATGCCGGTGAAGTCGGGGATGGGCATCACGCCACTCCCATGCGGTCGAGGACGGAGGTGAGGACGGTGACGGCGTCGCCGCCCGCGAAGACGAACTCGTCGACTCCGGCCCGTCGGTAGGTTTCCTGCTGTGCGGCGTCCGGGCGTCCGGCGAGGAACACCCGTTCCGCTCCCGCCTCCTTGAGGGCGGTGGCGACGGCTTCGGCCTGTTCGGCGTAGAGCTTGTCGCTGGAGCAGAGGCAGGCCACGCTAGCGCCGCTGCGGGCGAAGGCCCCGGCGGCGGTGTCCGGGCCGACGGCCACGGGGTCGTGGACGGGCTCGATGCCGCCCGCCTGGAAGAGGTTGGCGGCGAACGCCGCCCGCCCGGTGTGCGCGGCGGCGGGTCCCAGGGCGGCGAGGAAGACGCGGGGCCGGGTGCCGGTCGCGGTCAGGTGGGCGTCGGAGCGGGCCCGCAGCGCTTCGTAGGCCTCGTCCCGGCGGACCGTGGGCAGGCCGCCGCCGGGGGTGGCGGGCGCGGGGTCCCGGGGCACCGGGGGCTCGCCGAGGTTCGGGAACTCGCTGACGCCGGTGATGGGTTCGCGCCGGGTGGCGAGGTCCTCGGTCCGCTGCCGCCAGGTGTCGGCGAGGCGTTCGGCGATCAGGCCGGAGCGCAGTGCCGCGGCCTGGCCGCCGGCCCGCTCGATCTCCTGGAACCAGGCCCAGGCGGCGTGGGCGAGTTCGTCGGTGAGCCGTTCCACGTACCAGGAGCCGCCCGCGGGGTCGATGACCCGGGCCAGGTGCGACTCCTCCAGGAGGATGGAGGAGGTGTTGCGGGCGATGCGGCGGGCGAAGGCGTCGGGCAGGCCGAGGGCGGCGTCGAAGGGCAGGACGGTGACGGCGTCCGCGCCGCCCACTCCGGCGCCTAGGCAGGCGATGGTGGTGCGCAGCATGTTCACCCACGGGTCGCGGCGGGTCATCATGACCGACGAGGTGACGGCGTGCTGGCGCTGCGCGGCGCCGGTGGTGGTGGCTCCGCTGACCTCGGCGACGCGGGCCCACAGGCGGCGGGCGGCGCGGAGCTTGGCGATGGTGAGGAACTGGTCGGCGGTGGCCGCGTAGCGGAACTCCAGCTGGGCGCAGGCCTGGTCGACGCCGAGCCCGCGGTCGGTGAGGGCGCGGAGGTAGGCGACGCCGGTGGCGAGGGAGGCGCCCAGTTCCTGGGCGGCCGAGCCCCCCGCGTCGTGGTAGGGCAGGGCGTCGACGGTGAGGGCGCGGAGGCCGGGGCGGTCGCGCAGGCAGCGGGCGGCGAGGTCGGCGGCCGTCGCGAGCGCTCCGGCCGGGTCGGCGTCGGTGCCGGTGCGGGCGAGGGCGCCGAGCGGGTCGGCGCCGAGGTTGCCGGTGGCCGTCTGCTGGACGCCGTGCTCGTCGTGCAGGCGCAGCAGTTCACCGGCGGCCGCTGCCACATCGGGTCCGGCGTCGAGGACGACGGGGGCCAGGTCGAGGTAGACGCCTTCGAGGGCGGTGGCGATGCCGCTGACGGGCGTGCCGTGGGCGCCGACGGTCAGCCAGAGGGAGGTGACCCCGTTCTCCAGGTCGGCGAGCACGGCCTCGTTGGCGCGCCGGGGGTCGGGGTGGGCGTGGCGCTGGCGGACGTCCCAGCCGGACACGGCCGTTCCCTCCGTACGTCCGCCTCGGACGAACGGGTGGAAACCGGGGTAGCCGGGCGCGGGGGGCGCGTCCTCCGCGGTGTAGAGAGGGCGGGTCGCGAGCCCGTCCTGGAGCGGGGTGGTCAGCGCGCCTTCGGCGGCCGAGCCGGATGCATCCGATGTGCCCGCTTTGCGCAGCACGCCCTCCACGAGGCGCTGCCATTGCTCGCGGGTGGAGTCCGGGAACTCGGCGGCCAGGGAGAAGCCTTCGTCTGGCAGGACCGTCATGGGGGAAGGCTAGGGGAGCACCCGCGTCCGGCAGCAGCCCATACGGCTGTGACCTTGACCTCTTCGCTTCCGCTGAGCGCCCGGCGGGTTGACCGTCCGGCGCGCTCAGCCGGCCTCCGCCTCCCGCTCCTCCTTCCCTTCCGGCAGGACGAATTCGCACCAGACGCTCTTGCCGGTGCCCCGCGACTCCACGCCCCAGACGTCCGCGAGCCGGTCGACCAGCAGCAGGCCGCGCCCCGACACGCCCGACTCCCCCGGCTCGCGCCGCCTCGGCAGGGCGCTGGACTTGTCCTCGACCTCGACCCGCACCCGGCGCTCGGGTCCCGAGATCATGCGGATGGTGACCACGGCGGGGCCGTCGGTGTGGAGCAGGGCGTTGGTGACCAACTCGTCGGCGACCAGCTCGATCTCGTCGGAGCGCTCCCGGGCGCCCCAGGACCGCACGGCCGCGCGGATCATGTGCCGGGCGGCCTGGAGCGCCTCGGGGTCGGCGGGGGCGATGTGCTGCTGGAGGCGGCTGCCGCCGCGGGCGGTGGCGCCGTGGCGGCGCAGCAGGAGGACGGCCGTGTCGTCCTCGCCCATGCGTTCCTCGACGACGTCGCAGAGGCGGTCGGCGAGCTCGTGGAGGTCGTAGGAGCCCTCGCGGACGGTGTCGGCGAGCAGCCGCATGCCTTCGTCGAGGTCGGAGCCGGGCTGTTCGACGAGGCCGTCGGTGAAGAGCAACAGGGTCTCGCCGGGGTCGAGTTCGACGGTCGTGACGGGGTAGTCGAGGCGGCCGAACTCGGCGGAGAGGCCGAGCGGCAGCCCGCCGGCGACGGGCAGTCTGCGGCAGGTGCCGTCGTTGTGCCGCAGCAGCGGGTCGATGTGGCCGGCGCGGACGATCTGGACGAGTCCGGTGGAGAGGTCGGCCTCGGCGTAGGCGCAGGTGGCGAAGCGGTCGGTGTCGAGTTCGTGGAGGAAGGTGGAGGCGCGGGCCATGACGGTGGCGGGTGCGTGGCCCTCGGAGGCGTACGCGCGCAGGACGATGCGCAGCTGGCCCATGACGGCGGCGGCGTGGGTGTCGTGGCCCTGGACGTCGCCGATGACGGCACCGACCCGGCCGCCGGGCAGCGGGACGGCGTCGTACCAGTCGCCGCCGATGTCCCGGCCCATCCGGGCGGAGCGGTAGCGCACGGCGATCTGCGCGCCGGGGACGTCGGGGATGCGCCGGGGCAGCATGGACTGCTGGAGTCCCTCGGCGAGGTCGTGCTCCTGGTCGAAGAGCATGGCGCGGGCCAGGCTCTGGGCGAGGCTGCTGCCGAGGGCGATGAAGAGGTTGCGTTCCTGGCGGGTGAAGCCGCGTCCTTCGCGGTAGAGGAGGCCGAGGGCGCCGATGGGGCGGGCCTGGGCGATCAGCGGGAGGTAGGCGGCGGAGCAGATGCCGATGTCCTCGATGTTCTCCCAGAGCCAGGGGTAGGACCGGGCGAACTCCTCGGGGGATTCGATGAAGCGGGGCGAGAGGGTGCGGATGACCTCGCTCATGGGGAAGTTGTCGTCGATCCGGGTGTAGCGGGTGCCGGGGATGTAGTGCTCCTCGGGCCCTTCGGCGACCATGTGGATGCGTCCGGACTCCAGCAGGCCGAGGACGAGGAGGTCGGCGCCGAGGTGCCGCACGGCGCGCGAGTCCTTGAAGAAGTCGATGACGTCCTGGACGGTGCGCGCGTGCGCGAGGGCGGCGGTGGTGGTCTCGACGACGCTGGTCTGGTCGCGGTGCTCCTGCTGCGGCTCGCGCGGGTCGGCGGCGTGCCGCAGCTCCTCGGTGGCGTCGCGGATGATCCCGATGATGCGGCGGGGGCGGCCGTCGCCGTCGCGCAGGATCCGGCCCTGGCTGTAGGTCCAGCGCAGGGTGCCGTCGTCGGCGCGTACGCGGTAGTATGTGCCGTAGGTCTCGCTGCCGTCCTTCATGGCGCGGGCGACGAGGCCGTCGAGCCTGGCGGCGTCGGCCCTGGGGAGGTGGCCGCCGAGGTCGGAGACCCGGCCGTCGAATTCCTCCGGGGGGACGTTGAGGAGGTCCAGCGCCACGGCGTCCAGGTGCAGCCGGCTGCTGTCGAGGTCCCAGTCGAAGCTGCCGACGCGGTTGAGGGCAAGGCCGACTTCCGGGCGAGCGGGCCATTCGTCCGGTAGCGAAGCGTCCGGGACGGCCGCAGGCGACGCTCCCCGATCAACCATAGGGCTACTCTGACACCTTTTGCCTGTTTCTTCGATGTGACTGTGCGCTTCGGTGGTACGCATACGCCATGGAGTGGTTCACGGCGTCGGGGTACTGGCTGAGCAGGCTGGTCCTCCAGCGGGCGCTCGCCGCGGTCTATCTGGTCGCCTTCCTGGCGGCCCTCCTCCAGTTCCGCGCGCTCATCGGCGAGCGGGGCATGCTGCCGGTGCCGCACTTCACCCGGAGAGTGCCCTTCCGGCGCTCGCCCGGGGTCTTCCACCTCCACTACTCGGACCGTTTCTTCGCCGGGTGGACGGCGGTGGGCGCGCTGCTGTCGGCGACGGTCGTGGCGGGCGGCGCGGACGCGGTGCCGCTGTGGGCGTCGATGCTGATGTGGGCGGCGCTGTGGGCGATGTATCTGTCCGTCGTCAACGTGGGCCAGACCTGGTACGGATTCGGGTGGGAGTCGCTGCTGCTGGAAGCGGGGTTCCTGGCGGTCTTCCTCGGCAACGCGCGCACGGACCCGCCGGTGCTGGTGCTGTGGCTGATGCGCTGGCTGCTCTTCCGCGTCGAGTTCGGCGCGGGGCTGATCAAGATGCGCGGGGACAGCTGCTGGCGGGATCTGACGTGCCTCTACTACCACCACGAGACGCAGCCGATGCCGGGCCCGCTGAGCTGGTACTTCCACCGCCTGCCCCGCCCGCTGCACCGGGTGGAGACCGCCGCCAACCACGTGGCCCAGCTCGTCGTCCCGCTCGCCCTCTTCACCCCGCAGCCCGTCGCGAGCGTCGCGGCCGGCGTGATCATCTGCACCCAGCTCTGGCTGGTGATCTCCGGCAACTTCGCCTGGCTCAACTGGCTGACGATCGTGCTGGCCTTCTCCGCGGTCGACGGCGGGGCCCTGGCGGACCTCCTCTCCCTCCCCCGGCACACCCCGCTCGCCGGGCCGCCGCTCTGGTTCGAGGTGCTGGTCCTCGCCGCGGCGGCCATGGTGGCGGTGCTGAGCTGGTGGCCGGCCCGCAACATGCTCTCGCACCACCAGCGGATGAACATGTCCTTCAACGCGCTGCACCTGGTCAACACCTACGGAGCCTTCGGCAGCATCAACCGCCGCCGCCACGAGGTGGTCGTCGAGGGCACCGACGAGGAGCGGGTCACCCGGGCCACGGTGTGGCGGGAGTACGGCTTCAAGGGCAAGCCCGGCGATCCCCGGCGGCTGCCGCGCCAGTTCGCGCCGTACCACCTGCGGCTCGACTGGATGATGTGGTTCGCCGGGATCTCGCCCGCGTACGCCGAGCCCTGGTTCGGCCCCTTCGTGGAACGCCTGCTGGTCAACGACCCGGACACGCTGCGCCTGCTGCGGCACAACCCCTTCCCCGGCGCCCCACCCACGCATGTGCGGGCCCGGGTCTACCTCTACCGCTTCACCACATGGCGGGAGCGGCGGGAGACCGGCGCCTGGTGGCACCGGAGCCTCGAGCACGAATTCCTGCCACCGGTGGCCCTCCGCCGCTGACGCCCCGCCTTTCCGCGCACCTGGTGCCTCACCACCGCTGGGAGGCGACCCCAACAGGCGGGGGCGCGCACCCGCGTCAGCCGAAATCCAGCCCGTCCGGCGCTTGAGGACGCTCCCGCAGGGAGCTCCCGCCGCAGGCGGCGAACAGCCCACAGCCGAAGATCCGCCGGACACCACCGACCGCTCACCGCGGAGCCAAGCCGCACAGCTCCAGCTCGGCCGGGGTGATCGAGGGCCCGTCCTGCGCCCGGCGGCCCGGCCCGCGGGCCACACCGAGCGCCACCGACGGCCGGACCAGGTGCGTCATGGGCGCGGAGAGCGTCATGACGTCCATCAGCGCCCGCAGCACCAGCGGGTCGCCGGTCGCCGCCCACATCATGCGCTGGAAGTAGCCCCGTAGCAGCCGGGCCGCCGCGGGCGGCCTCTTGCCGATCGCGCCGGGGTAGTTGATGTCCTCCCCGGTGGCCAGGTCCCAGGCACCGCCCGTCACCCGGGCCACCGACCGCTGGATCCCCCGGGCCAGGCCCGGGGAGTCGACGCCCGCCTCCCGCAGGGCGTCCCGCAGCACGGTGGCGCTCTGGGCGGCCACGGACATGCCCTGCCCGTAGACCGGGTTGAACGTGGCGACGGCGTCGCCCAGCGCGACGAAGCCCTCGGGCCACGAGGGGAGGTTCTCGAAGAAGCGGCGCCGGTTGACGGTGCTGCGGGTGACGTGGATGCCCGTGAGGGGCTCGGCCCGGTCGATCAGATCGGCGATGAGCGGGTCGCGCAGGCCACGGGTGAAGGGCTCGAAGTCCTCGGCGGCGCGCGAGGGTTCACCGCCGCGCGTGCCGGAGACGGTGACCAGCCAGCGGCCGCCCTCGACGGGCAGCATGGTCGCGCCCTGGCCGGGCCGCCGCGAGCGGGGGTCGGGCTGCACGCTCACCACGGGGAAGCTCTCGGTGCCCGGCGGCGCCCGGAAGATCCGGGTGGCATAGACCAGGCCCGAGTCGACGGTCTCCTCGTGGACGACCGGCAGCCCGAGGTCCGTCAGCCGGCGCGCTGCCTGGGAGCCCCGGCCCGAGGCGTCGACGACCAGGTCCGCACCGAGCTCCCGCGAAGCGTGCTCCTCGGTGGCACGGACCCGCACACCCGTGACCCGGCCGGGGTCGCCCAGCAGCGCCAGCGCCTCCGTACCGTCCATCAGGACGACACCGGGCAGGGCCAGCACCTGCTCGCGGACCACCAGGTCCAGCAGGTCACGGGTGCAGCACAGGAAGAACTGCGTGCCGGGCAGCCGCGGGAACCACCCCTGGGGGCCCAGCACCACCAGCCCCGCCGTCAGCGGCATCCGCCGGGCGCCCGCCCGCAGCCACCGCTCCAGTGTGCCGGGCAGCAGCGCGTCGACGGCCCGCGCCCCACCGGACATCAGCAGGTGGGCGTGGCGGGCCTGCGGCAGCCCCTTCCGCGGGCGGGCGCCGTCGGGCATCCGGTCACGGTCGACGATCACCACCTCGTCGACGTGGCGGGCGAGGACGGACGCGGCCAGCATTCCGGCCATGCCCGCGCCGAGGACCACCGCCCGGCGGCCGGGGCGAGTGGCACTGCTGTTGTGGGAGGCACTCATGCCGGAACCCTCCCCGGGCGGGCCGGGCGTTACTCACGGACTCACCCGCCGGGACACGGGAGTGCGCGAGGCCGCACGATCCCGCACCGTGGGGACTGGAGGCGGCCGACGAGGCGAGGCGGTGGCAGTCATGGACCCGGTGGAGGCCCTGGACCGGATCGCGTTCCTGCTGGAGCGCGCGCAGGCGCCCACCTACCGCGTGAAGGCGTTCCGTACGGCCTCCGAAGTGATCGAGTCGCTGGCCGCGGACGAGGTGAGCCGACGGGCGGAGACCGGCTCCCTGACCGAGAAGAAGGGCATCGGCCCGAAGACGGCCGCCGTGGTGGCCGAGGCGCTGAGCGGTGCCGTCCCCGGCTATCTGGCCCGGCTGGAGGAGGAGGCCGCCGAACCGCTGGCCGAGGGCGGGGAGAGCCTGCGCGCCCTGCTGCGGGGCGACTGCCACCTGCACTCGGACTGGTCGGACGGCGGCAGCCCGATCGAGGCCATGGCCCGCGCCGCGCGCTCGCTCGGGCACGAGTGGGCCGTCCTCACCGACCACTCCCCCCGTCTGACCATCGCCCGCGGGCTGTCACCCGAGCGGCTGCGCGCCCAGCTCCGCGTCGTGGCCGAGGTCAACGAGCGACTCGCCGCGGACGGCGGCGGCTTCCGGCTGCTCACGGGGATCGAGTGCGACATCCTCGACGACGGCTCGCTCGACCAGGAGCCGGGGCTGCTGGACGAGCTCGACGTGGTGGTCGCCTCCGTCCACTCCAAGCTGCGCATGGACGCCGGCAGCATGACCCGCCGGATGGTCGCGGCCGTCGCCAATCCCCTCGTGGACGTCCTGGGCCACTGCACCGGACGGCTGCTCGGCCACCGCCCGGAATCGGACTTCGACGCGGCGATGGTCTTCGCCGCCTGCGCCCGCTTCGACACGGCCGTGGAGATCAACAGCCGCCCGGAGCGGCTGGATCCACCGCGCCGGCTCATCCGGCAGGCCGTCGACGCAGGCGTGCTGTTCTCCATCGACACCGACGCGCACGCCCCGGGCCAGCTGGACTGGCAGGCGTACGGGTGCGCGCGGGCGGTGGAGTGCGGCGTACCGGCGGAGCGGGTGGTGACGACGTGGCCCCTGGAGGAGTTGCTGGCCTGGACCGGGGCCCGGTGATCCACCCCGGTCCCGGCCGAGCTGCGCCCGCACCCGTTGACCACGATCATCGAAGACATGGGCGCCCCCATCCCCACGATCCAGCCGATGCTCGCCACCTCCGCCCCGCTGCCGGCCGAGGGCGAGGACGCCGAGTGGGGCTTCGAGGTCAAGTGGGACGGCGTGCGGTGTGTCGTCGAGGCGCCCGGCGACGGGAGCCTGCGGCTGGTCACGCGGGCGGGCAACGACGCGACCGTCACCTATCCCGAGCTGCGCGCGCTCGGCGAGCGGTTCCGGCGCCGGGCCGCGGTCCTCGACGGCGAGGTGGTGGTCCTGGGCGCCCAGGGGCAGCCGGACTTCGGGCTGTTGCAGCGCCGGATGGGCGTGCTGAACCCGCGCCGCGCGGCACAGCTGGCCATGGAGTACCCCGTCCATCTGATGCTGTTCGACGTCATGTTCCTCAACGGCCGGCCGCTGCTGGCCACCCCCTATCGCGACCGCCGGGCCGCCCTCGCGGCGCTGGGCCTGGGCGGGCCGCACTGCTCGGTGCCCGCCCACATGGAGGGGCACGGGCGAAGAGCGTGGCAGGCCACGCTGAAGGCGGGCTACGAGGGCGTCGTCGCCAAACGGCTGGCCTCCCCCTACACCCCGGGCATCCGCTCACCCGAATGGCGCAAGACCAAGCACGTGAACACCGTCGACGTGATCATCGGCGGCTGGACGGAGGGCCGCGGCATGCTCACCGGCATGCCCGGCGCCGTCCTGGTCGGGCTGGCCGAGCCGGCCGGCCTGCGCTGCGTCGGCTCCGTGGGCTCCGGCCTGTCCGAGCGGGAGCGGCGGGAGCTCGCCCGCTATCTGGAGGTGCTCGCGCGCCCCGACCCGCCCTTCGCGGGCCCGGTGGGCGTGCCGGCCGCGCACTGGGTCGAGCCCAAGCTCGTCGCCGAGATCACGTTCTCCGGCTGGACCCCCGCGGGCCACCTGCGGCACCCCGTCTGGCACCGGCTGCGCCCGGACCTGACCCGGCTGGGGTGAACGTCACGGCAGCGCGGCGCGCGTGGCGTCGCCGGTGAGCGGGGCCAGCAGGTCCCCGTAGTCGGCGACGCGGTCGAGGACCTGCTCGGGGGTGAAGGCGAGTTCACCCGGATCGCGGCAGGCCGCGACCTCGTCCCAGGTGACCGGGGCGGCCACACCGGGCCGGTCGCGCAGCCGGACGGTGTAGGGCGCGGCGGTGGTCTTGGCGCTCGCGTTCTGCGACCAGTCGATGAGCACCTTGCCTCGGCGCTCCACGCGGGCCATGGAGACCACCACGAGACCGGGGTGCTCGCCCATCATGCGGGCGGCCAGCTCCTTGGCATAGGCCGAGACGGTGCGTCCGGGCGTGGGGTGCAGCGGGGCGTAGAGGTGCAGGCCCTTGGAGCCGGAGACGACGGCGTGGGCGGTGAGCCCGTCGTCGTCGAGGAACTGGCGCAGCCGCTGGGCGACGCGGCAGCACACGACGAGGTCGGTGCCCGGCCCGGGATCGAGGTCGAGGACGAGGCGGTCGTGCGCGCCGGGCCCGGCGGCGGCCGTCCACTGGGGGACGTGGAACTCGTACGCCCCGAGGTTGGCCATGGCGATCAGGGCAGCGGTGGAGTCGACGACGACCTGCTCGGTGACTCCCTCGCGGTGTTCCACCGGGACCAGGGGCACCCAGCCGGGCGCGCCGCCGGGCGGGTTCTTGGCGATCCAGGACTGGCCCTGCGGCCCCTCGGGGGCGCGCACGAAGGAGGCCGGGCGGCCGGCGGTGTGGGGCACCATCACCGCGGCGACCTTGGCGTAGTAGTGCAGCACCTGGGCCTTGGTGTGTCCCGTGGCGGGGAAGAGGACGCGGTCGAGGTGGGTGAGGGAGAGCCGGTGCCCCTCGATCTCCACCGCCTGCCTCTCCGAAGATGCGGGCATAAGGTAGGAATTCCCCTCGGAGGGAAAAAACTATGCGAACCATGTGGAAGGGTGCAATCGGCTTCGGGCTGGTCTCGGTGCCCGTACGGCTCTACGCCGCCGTCCAGGAGCACGGCGTCAAGCTGCACCAGGTCCACGACGCCGACGGCGGGCGGATCCACCTGAAGCGGGTCTGCGACGCCTGCGGCGAGCAGGTCGACTACGAGCACATCGCCAAGGGCTTCGAGGACGACGAGGGGCACACCGCCGTCGTCACCCAGGAGGAGCTGGCGGGGTTGCCGCTGCCCAGCAAGAAGCTCATCGACGTGCTGGCGTTCGTCGACTCCGGCCGGATCGACCCGCTCCAGCTGGCGAGCTCCTACTACCTGGCGCCGGAGAGCGCCGCGGCGAACAAGCCGTACGTCCTGCTGCGCGAGACCCTCAAGCAGACCGACCGGGTCGCCGTGACCAAGATCGCGCTGCGCACCCGGGAGTCGCTGGCGCTGCTGCGGGTCCACGGCGAGCTGCTGACCCTCCACACGATGTACTGGCCCGACGAGATCCGCGACAACGCGGGCCTGGCCCCGCCCGGCTCGGTGACCGTGCGGCCGCAGGAGCTGAAGATGGCCACGAGTCTGATGGACACGCTGTCCGAGGACTTCGACCTGGACGAGCTGGAGGACGAGTACGAGGTCGCGCTGGGCGAGCTCATCTCGGCCCACCTCTCCGACAAGCCCGCGCCCTCCAGGAAGGAAACGGCTCCGGCACCGGACAATGTCATCGACCTGATGGCGGCTCTGCAGGCGTCCATCGACACGGCCGCGAAGAAGCCCGCGGAGGAGTCCGGGAAGGCCGGGCCCGCCCGGAAGACGACTCGGGCCCCGGCGAAGAAGCCGGGCGCGGAGAAGGGGGCGTCCGCCAAGAAGGCGGCACCCTCGGCGGCTTCTTCCCGGGCCAGGAAGACCACGGCGAAGAGCACCGCCAAGAGCACCGCCTCGGCGAGCTCCACCGGCAAGGGAACGAAGAAGGCCGCGGCGAAGAAGTCGAGCCGCCGCGCCTCCTGACCCGCTCCCCCGCCGGGCTCACCCCGTGGTCATCGGCAGCGCGACTCGACCTCCCCGGTGGCGACGGCCAGTTCGGTCTCGGCGCGGACCGTCTCGACCAGGCCGTCGGCGCCGCACTTCTCGGCCAGGTTCAGGCCCTCGCGGAAGCGCTCGGCGGCCTCCTCCGCGCGGCCCGCCTTGCTCAGCGCCACGCCGTGGTCGACCAGCGCCGCCGCGAACTCGTACATGCAGGGCGACCTGCGCAGGTGGGTCACCGCCTGGTCGAGCTTCACCAGCGCCTCGGCCGGCTCGCACAGCGCTGCCGCGCGGCGCAGCGCCTCGCCGACGGCGGTGTCGGTGCCGAACCGGGCGGCGTGCCGCACCGCTTGGTCGACGAGCGACCGGGCGCGCCGGGGGTCCTCGGGCGCGATCGCCTCGGCCAGGTCGAAGGCCCACGGCGCCCAGAGGGTGTTGTGCCTGCCGCGGTCCTCCAGCCTGCGGCCCGCGGCCTCCAGCTCGGCGATGGCCTCCTTGGTCCGCCCCCGGGCGAGCAGGAGCCGGCCCGCCAGGCAGGCGGCGTCCGGGATGACGATCGCCGGTGAGTAGGGTGCGCGGAATCCGTTCTCCTCGGCGACGACCTGTGCGGCCTCGACCTGGCCCCGGGCCAGCAGGGTGTCGATCAGCAGACAGGTGCCGTCCCACTGGATGGGCAGGTTGGGGCCGAGACGGCTGGCCAGCCTGAGGCCGTTGCGGATCAGCTTCTCGGCCTCGATCAGCTCACCGCGGCGCCGGTGGGCCAGGCCGAGGAAGTGGTGGGCGAACGCGAGGTGGGCGCCGCGCCAGCCGGAGAGCTCGAAGTCGTGCACGGCCTCGCTGAAGAGCTCCTCCGCCTGGTCGAGCCGGTCGGCGAAGGCATAGGCGATGCCGATCATGCTGGGGAGCTCGAAGCCCCACTGGCCGTTCGTCCAGTCCAGGCCCTTGGGCAGCCGTCCGTCCACCATGACGCGGTCGAGGAGTTCGACGACGTGGACGGCGTCCTCACCGCGGATCATGCCGTCGAAGGCACGGAGCACGAGCAGCGCGCGCTCGGAGTTGTCCCGGCCGGGCAGGTGGTCGGCGAGCTCGGCGATCCGGCGGGCCCGGCTGTGGGAGTCCCTCTCCTCGACCTGGATGCCCTGCCACAGAAAGTGCGCCGCCTGGAGCCGCATCCTGCCGGGCCCCGGCGGGGTGTGCTCGGCCTGGACGGCGACCACGTCCGCCGCTTCCTGGAGCTGGTTGTTGTGGGCGTACGCCTGGGAGAGCCGGAAGGTGGCGTCGACCCGCAGCTCGTCGGTGAGGTGCGGCAGGGCGAGCGCCGTCCGGAGGTGGTTGACGGTGGTGGGCGGCGACGTCAGCAGGGTGGCGCAGCCCAGTTCGTAGAGCAGCGAGGCCCGCTCCTCCTCGGGCGGCGGCTCGTTCAGCGCGCGCTCCAGACAGCGGCGGGCCGCGTCGGGGGCGCCGACGGCGAGGTGTTCGCGGGCCGCCACCCGCAGCTGTGCGACCAGCTCGGCGTCGTCGTCCGGGTGGACCTCCAGCAGGTGGCGGGAGGCAGCGGCCGCGCCGTGCCCGGCGTCGGTGACCGCCCAGGCGGCCTGACCGTGCATGGCCGTGCGGGTGGCCGCCGGGATCGCCCGGTAGAAGGCGGTGGCGATCAGCGGGTGGACGAACTCCAGGCGGTCGGAGCCGTTGAGGATACGGGCCTTGCGCAGCTTGTCCGCGCAGTCGTCGGCCTGCGCGGGGCCCATGGCCGCGAGGTTCGCGGCCATGGTCGGCGAGATCTCGGTGCCGAGGACGGCGGCGGCGAACGCGAACCGCAGCACCGGGGCGCCGAGCTGCTCGACGGAGGACACCAGACCGCTGCCCCGGGTCTCCGCGCCGAGGTCGCGCAGGAGGGAGGCGGATTCCTCGATCGGTTTCAGTTCGCGGTCGCGGGACTTGGCGATCAGCTCGACGGCCTCGTAGGGATTGCCGCCGGTGACCGCCCAGATCTCGCGGCAGAACGGAGCGTCGGCCTTGTCCCCGTAGGAACCGTGCACCAGCCGGGCGACGGCGTCGGGCGTCAGGGCCCGCAGCTCGACCGGCCGGGAGGTGCGACCATGCACCAGTTCGCGGAACGCCGGTGTGTGCTCGGGCAGTTCGGCCGGGCGGTAGGCGAGGACCGCGAGCATCGGGATCTCGGACAGCCGCGCGGCGAAGGCGGTGAGCCAGGACAGCGACTCGGCGTCGGCCCAGTGGGCGTCGTCGATGACGAGCACCACCGGCCCGTGGATGCTGGCGAGTTGGGTGATGAGCCAGTCGAGTCCGTCGCGGACGCCCTGGGGGTCCTGCGGTCCGATCGGCGGGGCGATGCCGAGCGCCGGGCCCGCGATGTCGTACCAGCCGCTGAGCAGCTCCTTGCGCGCCGCCGACGACATCCCGGCGAGCAGCGGCTGGACCAGCTGCCGCACGACGTTGAACGGGACGGCCTGCGCGGACTCGCTGCCGCGGGCGAAGAGCACGGTGCATCCGCAGCTCTCCGTGGCGTACCGCCGGATCTCGGTCAGCAAGGCCGTTTTGCCGAGGCCCGCTTCGCCGCTGTAGAGCAGCAGGCCACCGAGCCGGGTCCTCCCTTCTTCGACGTGCCCGCACAAGCGGTGCACGGCCTGCACCGCGGTCTTGAGCTCGAGCTCACGCTCGAACAGGGCGGCGGATGCGTTCTGTTCACGCTGAGGCCCTGACATGGCGTTGTCTCCCCGGAGGATGTGGTGGGGCGAGCCTAACCCCGTCCGCTCGACCAGGGGCAGCGTTCGGCAGAGGCACCACTCGGGAGCGTGACCTTCAGGCCGGAGCCGGAACCGGCCTGAACGCGATGTCCGAAACTCGTCGAACCTTTATGCAGGTAATTCGGAAGCGCTTTCGGAATTTACCCCGCGGGGCATTATGAAGGCTTTCGAATTCCCTCGTCAGTCCAATCAGCGAATATGACAACTTCACGCCGGAGCGGCGTGCGACAGGCTACGCTCCAGACGCGCAACGGGTCGTGACGACCACGGCACGCTGCGGACAAGTGCTGTGCTGCCGCCGTTCCCACAGGCCTTCCCACAGGTCATAGGAGAACGCTGCGCTCCGGCACCCACGCCTTCCGAAAGTTCCGAGGATCTCGATGGTTGGTACCGGTTCGTCTGTTCAACGGCGTCCCGTCTCCGCTCTGATATGGCTGATCTCCCCATTGGTGCTGGCGGTATGCACGGGAGCGGCGGTTTTCGCCGTGACGCCGGAAGCCCGCGCGCCGGTGGCCTGGTGCGGATCCGTCGCCACGGTGGCGGTGGCGCTGGCCGCCTCGGAGGCCGCCCGGCGGGGACGGGTGATCGCCGCGCTGCGCCGCCGGTGCTCCGAGCAGGAGGCGGGGCTCCGCCACCAGCTCGACGAACACGAGGCGGAGACCCGGCGGTTGGCCAAGGAGCTGCTGCCCAAGGCGATCCACCTGCTCCAGCGGGGGGAGCCGACGGAGGTCGTCCTGCGCCACACCCTCCCCTTCCACGACCTGGAGCCGGGGTACGCGTCCGCGCACCGCTCGGTGCTGAAGTCCGTGATCGAAGCGGTGCAGGCGGAGGAGGGGCTGCGTGACTCCGCGCAGCGCGCCTTCGTCAACATCGCCCGCCGGGTGCAGGCCATCGTCCACCAACAGGCCTATGACATCAGGGAGATGGAGCACAAGCACGGCAACGACCCGGATGTCTTCGGCGATCTGCTCCACCTGGACCACGGCAACGCCCTGACCGGCAGGCTCGCGGACAGCATCGCGGTGCTGGGCGGCTCCCGCCCCGGCCGCCAGTGGAAGAACGAGATCCCCCTCTACAACGTGCTGCGCGGCGCCATGTCGCGGATCCTGGAGTACCGGCGGGTCGACCTGCACTCGGTGGCGGACGTCGCCGTGGTCGGGGCCGCCGTCGAGCCCGTGATCCACGCGCTGGCCGAGCTGCTGGACAACGCTACCCGCTACTCACCCCCGCAGACCCGGGTGCACCTCACCGCCGTCGACATCCAGTCCGGCATCGCGGTGGAGATCGAGGACGCCGGCGTCGGCCTGACCGACGAGGCCCGGCGCCGGACCGACCGGGTGCTCAACCGCGAGGGCGCCCTGGACCTGGACGACCTCGGCGAGGCGCCGCGGCTGGGCCTGGCGGTGGTCAGCAGGCTCGCCCGCGACTACAACTTCCTGGTGTCGCTGCGGCCCTCCGCCTATGGCGGGGTGCGCGCGGTGCTGGTCATCCCCATGGACCTGATCACCGCGAGCAAGCACCCCGGAGGCGACATCGCGCGCGCCCCCAAGCTTCCTCCCTTCAAGTCCAAGCGGCGGCCCGGCCAGAAGATCCCCGCGCCCGGACCCGAGGCGCCGCCGCCGATGATGGAGCACCTCGTGCCCCCGCCGCTCGGCGACAGCGGGCTGCCCCAGCGCCGTCGGCGCCGCGGCCCCGCGCCGCTCCCCTTCGGCCGGGCGGCGGCCGCCCAGCGGGAACGGGAGCGGGAGCGGGCCGAGACCGCGCGGCCGGTCCGGCACGCCGATCCGGAGGAACCCCCCAAGCAGCCCGGCATGTGGCTGGGCGCCTTCACCAGAGGACTCAACGGGGAGACCCCGGAGCCGGACGCCGGCCGGCCGGCCGAACAGTGACACCCCGTCAGACAAGGAAGAGTAGCCAAGTGACGCAGCCGCGGTTCAACATGGACTGGATGCTCAAGGACCTGGCAACCAGTGTTCCGCAGACCCGCCACGTGATCGTGCTGTCCTCGGACGGCCTGCGCATGGCTCAGCACGGCACGGATCCGGATGCCGCGGACCGCCTCGCCGCCGCCTGTGCCGGTCTGCAGAGCCTCTCGACGGCCATCGCCGCGGAATTCCCGCACGGGGACGGGCAGATGCGCCTCGTCGTCATCGAGGTCGACGGCGGGTTCTTCTATCTGATGGCCGCCGGGGCCGGCGCCTTCCTGGCGGTGCTGGCCGACGACGACGTCGACGCCGAACTGATGGGCATGCGGATGCGGGACCTGGTGGCCCGCATCGGCTCGCACCTCACCAGCCCGCCGCGGGTGAGCGGATCCATGACATGAGCGGCGCCGGACCCGACCCCGCGACGGCGCCAGGCAGTCCGGACCGGCTGTACATCCTCACTGGCGGTCAGACCCGCGCGGAGAAGAAGGCGGAGCTCGATCTGGTGACGCTGATCGTGTCCCGGACGGAGACCGACCCCGGGCTCCAGCCCGAGCACGCCGCCATTGTCAGGATGTGCGACTACCCCCTGTCGGTCGCCGAGATATCGGCCTATCTGGAGCTGCCCGTCAGCACGCTGACGCTGCTGCTCACGGAGCTGCTGACCGGCAGCCAGGTGGAGGCCCGGCCGCCGGTGCCGGCGGCCGCGCTGCCCGACGTCCAACTTCTGGAGGCGGTGATGAATGGACTGCAAAGGCTCTGACGCCCGCGGCTCCGACACCCACGCGGGGCCACGCAGCGAGGACGTCCTGCCGGCCTCGGCCACCGCGGCCGTCAAGGTCGTCATCGTCGGCGGGTTCGGGGTCGGCAAGACGACCCTGGTGGGGGCGGTCAGCGAGATCCGGCCGCTGACCACCGAGGAGACGATGACCCAGGCCGGGGTCGGCGTCGACGACCTCGCCGGCATCGAGCACAAGACCGAGACCACCGTGGCCATGGACTTCGGCCGGATCAGCATCAACGAGCAGCTGGTGCTGTATCTCTTCGGCACCCCCGGCCAGGAGCGCTTCTGGTTCCTGTGGAACGGCCTCTTCGAGGGCGCGCTCGGCGCGGTGGTGCTGCTCGACACCCGGCGACTGGAGGTCAGTTATGACGTGATCGGCCGGCTGGAGGAGCGCGGCGTGCCGTTCGTCGTCGGCGTCAACCGCTTCCCCGAGGCACCCACCTATCCCATGGCCCAGCTGCGGGCCGCGATGGACCTCGACGAGTCCGTCCCCATGGTCGAGTGCGACGCCCGGGACCGGGCCTCCTGCCGCGACACCCTGCTCACCCTCATGCGCTATCTCTACACCCTCACGACCGTCTCCCCGGAGCCCCAGTGAACCTCCCCCCAGAACACTCCCGCGCCGACGCTGCCGTCGCGCCTCCCCCCCAGTGCCCGGCGGCCCACGGCCCGGGCGGCGTCACGCGGCTCTACGGGCCTGAGGCCGAGAACAACCCCATGGGGCTGTACGAGCGGCTCCGCAAGGAGCACGGCCAGGTGGCACCCGTCCTGCTGCACGGCGACCTCCCCGCCTGGCTGGTCCTCGGCTACCGCGAGAACCTGGACGTCGCCCGCACCCCCTCGCGGTTCTCCCGTGATTCCCGGCTCTGGCGGGAGGCACAGGAGGGACGGCTGACGCCCGAGCACCCGCTGGCGCCGATCGCCACCTGGCAGCCGATCTGTGTCTTCGCCGACGGCCAGCAGCACGAGCGCTGGCGCGGCGCGGTCAACGACAGCATCGCGCGCTTCGACAAGCGCGGGATCCGGCGGTACGTCACCCGCTTCTCCAACGAGCTGGTGGACCGGTTCTGCCGGTCGGGCCGCACGGACCTGGTGCACCAGTTCGCCGAGCAGCTGCCGATGATGGCGATGACGCAGCTGCTGGGCATGCCGGAGGCGTACAGCCCGCAACTGGTCAATGCCGCCCGGGACATGATCAAGGGGACCGAGACGGCGGTCGCCAGCAACGAGTTCGTGCTGGAGACGCTCCGCAAGCTCGTGGCCCGCAAGCACGTGGAGCCGGGGGCCGACTTCACCAGCTGGCTGCTGGAACACCCGGCGGGGCTGACGGACGACGAGGTGATGCAGCACCTGCGGCTGGTGCTGATCGCGGCGTACGAGACGACGGCGAACCTCATCGCCAACACGCTGAAGATGGTGCTCACCGACGTCCGCTTCCGGGCCTCGCTCGCGGGCGGCCACATGACACTGCCGGACGCGGTGGAGCAGGTGCTGTGGGACGAGCCGCCGTTCATCACCATCCTCGGCCGCTGGGCGACGCAGGACACCGAGCTGGCCGGGCAGCCCATCAAGCAGGGTGACGCCCTGGTGCTGGGGCTGGCCGCCGCCAACATGGACACGGTGGTCCGCCCCGATCCCGACACCCCCATCCACGGCAACCGCTCGCACCTGGCCTTCAGCGGGGGCCAGCACGAGTGTCCGGGCCAGGACGTGGGCCGGGCGATCGCGGACACGGGCATCGACGCCCTGCTCCTGCGGCTGCCCGACCTCACGCTCGCGGTGGAGGAGTCCGAGCTGCGGTACTCCTCGGCGCTGATGTCCCGTCATCTGATGGAACTGCCCGTCAAGTTCACGCCCCGCGCGCCGGCCCCGCCGGAGGACACCCAGGAACCCGGTCCGGTGGAGCCGGACCGGGTCGCTCAGCCGGTGCAGCCGGTGGCCACGCCCGCTCCCCCGGCCCAGGCCCCGGCGTCACGGGGCTCGTGGTCGTGGTGGCGGTCGCTGCGCAGCTGGCTGCGGCGCGGGTAGGGGCCGGTCTCCAGCTGGTCCCACCACCAGGCGATGGAGGGGATGGGCAGCGGTGCCAGGCTGTCGTCCGAGGGTGCGGACTTCCACCACTGAGTGACGGCCGCGCCGTAGGGGTCGGCGTAGCGGGCGCACTCCGAGGCCCAGTCGAGGTGGCCCCGGACGAAGTGCCCCAGGGCCACCAGGTAGCAGCGCAGCTCGACTCCGGCCCGTGGCCAGAGCTGATCGCGTAAGCGCAGGAAGAGGATCATGACACGGTCCCGCATCGCCATGGCCTCTTCCTGGACGCGGGCCGGCTCGCGGTCCCGCTCCTGGGCGAGGACGTCGATCAGGTTGAGGTTGTCACCGGCCCGCTGGATCTCCTTGTTCCGTGAGTAGAAGTCGTTGTCCCAGGCCACGAGGGTCCAGGTCATCTCGGTGAGGGCCCGGACCTCGGGCCGGTCGAGATCGTGGTCGTGGAGGTCGTAGCCGCCGGCGACGTCCATGAGGGCCGTGGACGGGGCCATGCCGATGGCGCGCATCCACATCGCGGCGTAGTCGTTGAGGGACGGCAGCGCCCGGTCCCGACGGCAGGCCGCCTCCCACACCAGACCGGACAGATAGGTGCGCATGCCTTCGGTCCAGCGCCGTAGTTGGCGGGGCGTCGCGTGCCCGGCCAGCTCCGTGCGGATGGCGCGAAGTGCCGCCGCGTGGGGGGTGTCGTCCGGCCACTGCGGCGTGGGCGCCTCCAGGACCCGCATGAGGCGCGAGGTCACATGGGCCAGACCGTGAGCCGTCGCGCCCGCCTCGTCGCAGACCCCGTCGTCGAGGGAGAAGAGCACCGAGTGCAGCTTCGCGACCACGCCCAGCGGGCCGGCCTGGCCGTAGGGCATGGTCCTGGCGGTGAGGCCGCCGAAGTCGCACCGGACGAGACGCTGCCGTTGATGGGGCGAGGTGTCGAGCTCCCGCTCGAGCATCCAGTCCACCGAGGCGGCGTCGATCTCCCGGACGCGGGGGTGCACGGCGGGCGGTATCGGGCAGTAGAAGGGCATGCTCTCCAAGGGCTGTACTGCGATGCGGTCTCGCACACCTGTCACGCCGCCTCCCCATGCCGACCCACAGCGTTCCTGTCCACTTTTGCGCGGTTCCCTGCCCATGGTGGACCACGGATAACCAACTGCACATACCCGGTCACACCTTTCCAGCGTGGGACGCAAGGTTCGCATTGGACCGTTTTTGATCGAATCAAGCCAAAGGCATTTTCCGGGTGGGTAGGAACGGTTGAATATTGCGCGCCGTTGTCGGGGTTTTTTCCCGGGCGGTGTGCACTGTTCGAAGATCCCCGGGATGGCCGGAACTCGCTCACGCGTGGGACGGACGAGCGATCGACGATCTCCGGAGCCGGAAGGCCGTGGAGCACATGGGAGGCACGGGATGGCGAGCACACCGTCGACCGAGCGGCGCACCGCTCTTCTCACCCGCCCCTGGCCGCGGGCCGCCGCTACGGTCCTGGTGGGCGCCCTGCCGGCGCTGACGTTCCCGGTGCCGGCGTGGTGGTGGCTTGCCTATGTGGCCCTTGTGCCGTGGCTGCTGCTGCTCCGCTCGGCCGCGGACGGCCGCCGGGCGGCGTTCGAGGGCTGGCTCGGCGGCGCGGGCTTCCTGCTGGCGGTTCATCACTGGCTGCTACCGAGCCTCCATATCTTCATTCTGGTGCTGGCTGCGCTGCTGGGGCTCTTGTGGGCCCCCTGGGGCCTGCTCGTACACCGGTTGCTGCGCGGTTCACCTGGGACAGGCCGGGCCGCGGCCGCTCTCGTGCTGGTGCCGTCCGGCTGGTTGATGGTCGAACTTGCCCGTTCCTGGGAGTATTTGGGCGGTCCATGGGGGGTGTTCGGGGCCAGCCAGTGGCAGGTGGCACCCGCTTTGAAGGTCGCTTCGGTGGGTGGGATCTGGCTGGTTAGTTTCCTCCTGGTGGCGCTGAACACCGCTGTCGCGTTGATGATTCGGCCGCTTGGCGTACGTACGAGCGGGCCGGTGACCGGCCTCGCGGGGGCGCTGGCGTGTGTGCTCTGCGTAACCGCCGTATGGCTGTGGGCCCCTGAGCCGCGGAGCGCGGGCAGCGTGCGGATCGCCGTCGTCCAGCCGGGGGTCGTCTCCGGCGACCGGAGCCCGCGGCGGCGCTTCGACCGCCAGGAGGAGCTCACCCGCCAACTGGCGGGGAAACACGTGGACCTGGTGGTGTGGGGCGAGAGCAGCGTCGGCGAGGACCTGGGCCGCGACGCCGACCTGCGGGACCGGCTGGCCGCGCTGTCCCGTGCGGTCGGCGCCGATCTGCTGGTGAACGTCGACGCGCGGCGCTCGGACCGGCCCGGCATCTTCAAGAGCTCCGTGCTGGTCGGGCCGGACGGGCCCACGGGCGACCGCTACGACAAGATGCGGCTGGTGCCGTTCGGGGAGTACGTACCGGCGCGCTCGCTCCTCGGCTGGGCCACGTCCGTGGGCAAGGCGGCGGGCGAGGACCGCAAGCGCGGCACGCGTCAGGTGGTGATGAAGGTGGCCACCCGTCAGGGCGGCCTGCGCATCGGGCCATTGGTGTGCTTCGAGACGGCGTTCCCGGACATGAGCCGGAAGCTGGCGGACGACGGTGCCGACGTGCTCGTCGCCCAGTCCTCGACCTCCACCTTCCAGCACAGCTGGGCCCCGGAGCAGCACGCCTCCCTGGCGTCCTTCCGCGCCGCCGAGAGCTGGCGCCCGATGGTCCACGCGACGCTGACGGGCGTCAGCACGGCGACCGACGCCCGCGGCCGGACGGTGGGCCACCGCCTGGGCACGGACCGCAGTGCGTCGGAGATCTACGACCTCCCGCTGGCGCGGGGCACGAGCCCGTACGCGCGCACGGGCGACTGGACCCCGATCGGCGCGGCGGCGTGTGTGGTGCTGTACGTCTGTGGGCTGGTGGCCGGCCGCCGGCGGCCGGCCCGGTCTACGCGGCCGTGAAGCGGGCCGGGGCGCCCTCCTGGAGGCGGCCCGGCGGGAGCTTGCGGCCGAAGAGGAGCAGGAGCAGATCCTGAGCCGTGCCGGACACCGGGGCGCCGGCGCCGAAGGTCCAGTCGAGGTCCACCGCCCGCAGTTCGCCCGTCCAAGAACAGTCTTTCTCCTGGGCGGCACCATTCGGATATGGCCTGTCCCCCGACGCTCAGGAAGTGGCCTGCTCCAACGCGGTCAGGACGATCCGCTCGCACAGTTCGTGCGTGCGCAGGGCGTCGGTCGCGTCGAGCGGTTTGCCCGCCCGCACCGCGTCCAGGAACGCGAGCACGCTCTGCTCGATGCCGCGCTGCCGCGCGACCGGCACCCAGTCGCCGCGGCGGCGGACGGTCGGCTGGCCCTTGTGGTCGATCACCTCGGCGAGGTTGACGACCTGCCGCTTGGTGTCCTGGCCGGAGACCTCCAGGATCTCCTCGGTGGAGCCGCTCAGCCGGTTCATGGTGCCGATGGCGGTGAAGCCGTCGCCCGAGAGCTGGAGCACGACGTGCTCCATGAGGCCGCCGCGGATCCTGGCCCGCACGTCGACGTGGTCGACCGTGCCGGGCACGAGGAAGCGCAGGGTGTCGACGACGTGGATGAAGTCGTCGAGGACGAGCGTGCGGGGGTCCTCGGGCAGGCCGACGCGGTTCTTCTGCATGAGGACGAGCTCGCGCGGGTGGTCCGCGCACTGGGCGTAGGCGGGCGCGTGGCGGCGGTTGAAGCCGACCATCAGGCCCACCCCGCGCTCCTGGGCGAGGCGCACGAGCTTCTCGCTGGTGGCGAGGTCGTAGGCGAGCGGCTTGTCCACGTAGACCGGGACGCCCGCTTCGAGGAGGCGGGTGACGATCTCGGGGTGCGCGGCGGTCGGGGCGTGCACGAAGGCGGCGTCGAGGCCGGCCGCGAGGAGCCCGTCGAGCGTGGTGTGACGCCGCTCCTCAGGGACGCGGCAGGAGTCACCGACGCGGTGGAGGGTGGCCTCGGTGCGGGTGTGGAGGTGGAGCTCCAGCTCCGGCCGGAAGGCGAGGACGGGAAGGTAGGCCTTCTCCGCGATGTCTCCGAGTCCGATACAGCCGACCTTCACAGAGCCTCCTGGGATCGCGATTCCGTTTGAGCAGCATACGGCTGTACGGGTGGCCGCCAGTCGGCCACTCCGTCGAGGCTCCGCAGGGCCAGGCGGGGGCCGACGCGGTTCACCACGGCGACGGCCGCGTCGCGCAGGGCGCAGGCGGGCGCGGACGAGAGGGCGGTGAGCCGGCCGACGCGGGCGGAGCGGCGGACGACGTCCGTGGTCCGGGGAAGGCGCTGGCGTGTGTAGGCGGGCAGCGCGCGGGAGGCGTCGCCGTCGGCCTCACCGAGGAGGTGGGCCAGGACCACGGCGTCCTCGACGGCCTGGCAGCCGCCCTGGCCGAGGTGCGGGGTCATGGGGTGGGCCGCGTCGCCGAGCAGCGCGACCCGGCCGCGGTGGTAGGCGGGCAGCGGCGCCGCGGAGGTGTGGACGTCGTTGCGCAGCACGGCCGCGGGGTCGGCGGCGGCGAGGATGCCGGGGACGGGGTGGTGCCAGCCGCCGAAGAGGCGGCGCAGTTCGGCGAGTTCACCCTCGGGCGCGCGGCTTCCGGCGGGCGCCTTGGCCTGCGCGTAGGCGTAGACGCGCCCGTCGTGCAGCGGGACGGTGCCCCAGAGCAGGCCGCGGCCCCAGGTCTCGTGGGCGGGGAAGGGCCGGGCGGGCGGCGGGACGACCATGCGCCAGGTGGTGAGGCCGGTGAAGCGCGGGGCCGGGTGGTGCGGGAAGAGGGTGCCGCGGACGGCGGAGCGTATGCCGTCGGCGCCGACGACGAGGGCGGCCTCCAGCTCGCCTTCGGCGGCGGCCACCCTCGCGGGGCGCCCCGGGCCGCCGGGATCGGCGAGCGTGGCGGGGGCGCCGGTGCGTACGGCCCCTTCGGGAAGTCTCGCGGCGAGGAGCGCGACGAGTTCGGCGCGGTGGGCGACGACGACCGGGCCGCCGAAGCGCTCGGCCGCCGCCTCGCTGTCCGTACGGGAGAGCCAGCGGCCGCTCGGCACGCGCAGCCCGCCCTCGGCCTGCCAGCCGGCCAGGGCCCGGACGGCGTCGCCCGCGCCGAAGGTGTCGAGGGCGCGCAGGGCGTTGGCGGCCAGGGCGATGCCCGCGCCGACGGGTTCGAGCGAGGCGGCGCATTCGAGGACGGTGACGGTCCAGCCGCGGTGGTGCAGGGCGGCAGCGGCGGTGAGCCCGCCGATACCGCCGCCGATGACGACCGCACGGAGTTCGCGCATGATTCCCTCCATTACTACGGGTGTAGTTCCCGTCAGATTACTACTGTTGTAGTGATGGCGATAGGTTGGGGCGCATGTCAGTCGAGAAGACCGCCACCGGTCCCGCGCGCGCCCAGCTGATCGCCGACACCGCTCTCGCCCTGCTCGCCGAGCGTGGCATGCGCGGGCTGACCCACCGCGCCGTGGACGAGGCGGCCGGGCTGCCGCTCGGCTCGACCTCCAACCAGGCCCGCACCCGGCTCGCTCTGCTGGAGGCCGCGGTGCGGCGGCTCGCCCTGCGCGAGAGCGAGGTGCTGGGCGTGCCCGGACTGCCGGGCCCGGACGCCGGGCGCGAAGCGCTCGCCGAGGCCGTCGCGCTCGCGCTGCACCGCTCGCTGACCGGGCAACGGGCCCTGCTGATCGCCCGCTACGAGCTGGCCCTGGAGGCGGCCCGGCGGCCCGAGCTGCGGCGGATCTACGACTCGGCGGGCCGCGTCTTCCGCGATCCCCTCACCCGCCTGATGGCCGCGAACGGATCCCCCGATCCGGAACGGCACGCGCTGTCCCTCGTGGCGTGGTGCGAGGGGATGATGTTCTCCTGCGTCGCCGGGTCCTTCCACACCACCGCACCGGACCTCGGACAACTCCGCGCCGGTGCCGGTGAACTGCTGCGCGGCATGCTGGAGCGATAATCCGTGGCGGCGCCACGCGTCCGGGGGTGAGGATGCCCACCATGACCACCACGAGCGAACGCCGCGAACCGCCCACCGTCTCCGACGAACGCACCAGCCTGGAGAGCTGGCTCGACTACCACCGCGCGACCCTGGCCCTCAAGTGCGCCGGGCTGGACGACCGGCAGCTGCGCGAGCCCTCGGCGCCGCCCTCGCCGCTGACGCTCATGGGGCTCGTACGGCACATGGCCGAGGTCGAACGCGGCTGGTTCCGGCGCGTGCTCGGCGGCGAGGAGTCGGCCGGGCCGATCTTCTACAGCGACGCGGACCCCGACGGCGACATCCACGTCACCGAGCAGGACACCTGGGAAGAGGCGTACGCCACCTGGCAGGCGGAGATCGCCGCGGCTCGCGAGGCGGCACGCGGCCGCTCCCTCGACGACCGGGGCGTGCACAGCCGCCACGACGCGGAGTTCGACCTGCGCTGGATCTACACGCACATGATCGAGGAGTACGCCCGCCACAACGGCCACGCGGACCTCATCCGCGAACGCATCGACGGGGCGACCGGGGACTGAGGGCCCGGGGGCCGAGCCGGGACAGCCGGCCGAGGGCCGGCGCAGCCCGCACGTCACCCATGCGGGGAATTCCCAACGCACCCGAGCGGGCAGCAGAGTTGACCGAATGCATCGTCTGCCCGCGGCGACCGTCCTGGTGGCAGCGGCCCTCGTGGCCGCCACCGGGTGCGTGTCCGTCTCCCCTCAGCCCACCGGCCACGGCCGGCAGCACTCCCTCTCCCGTCCCGCCGGGCCGGTCGGCCCGGGCCGCGCCCGCGAGGCCCTGGTCGACATCGGGCCGGACGCCTCGGGCGGCCCGCCGGGCGATCCCTCGCGGGACCCGACCTCGCACGCGCCACCAGGGACACCCACGGATGGCTGGAGCCCCGAAGACCCCAGGGATCCCAGGCCCCCCAGGGACCCCGCCGACCCCGCTCCGGCGGACCCGGCCGGCCCAAGGGAGCCGGTGGACCGTTCGCACACCTCGCACGGCTCCCGCCCCTCGGAGTCCGCGAAGAGCCCGCCGGGGAACTCCTCGTCCCCTTCCCGCGATTCAGGCCGGGGCGAGACGTCAGGCCGCCCGCCGGAGCCGCCGAGCCGGCCCGCTCCCGCCGGCGAGGACTCCCCCCTCCCCCGCAACCCCCCGCAGGCACCGCCCACGTCCGGCCGCGCCGCCGAGCCCCGGCAGGCACCGCCCCGGAGGTCCGGCGGGGGCGTCTGCTCGCTCGGCCGCACCTACGGCCACTGGGAGCAGGGCAGCGACGCCTCCCGCATCTGCGGCCAGGTGTACGGGCACTGACTCCCTTCGACGGAGGCGGCGTGAGAGGGCCGCACCCGTCGAGCGCGCGCCGGGTCAGACGGCGAGGTCGGGGATCTGCCAGGAGATCGGCTCGTGGCCCTGGGCCGCCACCGCCTCGTTGATCTGGGTGAAGGGGCGGCTGCCGAAGAACTTCTTCGCCGACAGCGGCGAGGGGTGGGCGCCCTTGACGACGGTGTGGCGCGCCTCGTCGATCAGGGGGAGCTTCTTCTGGGCGTAGTTGCCCCACAGCACGAAGACGGCCGGGTCGGGCCGGGAGGCCACCGCGCGGATGACCGCGTCGGTGAACTTCTCCCAGCCCTTGCCCTTGTGGGAGTTGGGCTCGCCGCCGCGGACCGTGAGGACGGCGTTGAGCAGCAGCACGCCCTGCTGCGCCCACGGCATCAGGAAGCCGTTGTCCGGCACCTCGTGACCGAGCTCCTCGCGCATCTCCTTGTAGATGTTCCGCAGGGAGGGCGGGGTCTTCACGCCGGGCCGCACGGAGAAGCACAGGCCGTGCCCCTGTCCGGCGCCGTGGTAGGGGTCCTGGCCGAGGATGAGGACCTTCACCCGGTCGTACGGCGTGGCCTCCAGCGCGGCGAAGACCTCGCCGCGCGGCGGATAGACCGGTGCCTTCGCCCGCTCCTCCTCGACGAAGTCGGTGAGCTCCTTGAAATACGGCTTCTCCAGCTCTTCGCCGAGGACTCCGCGCCAGGACTCGGGCAGCATGTCGGTGACGGTCACGCCAACAACCTCCGGGGTTCGTTCCACTCTCATCGGAGAACCTACCGGCGACCACTGACAACGCCTGACGCCCGGCCCCGCGACGAAGGGCCGGGGGCCGGTCAGAAGCCCGCGTTGAGGAGGATCCCGCCGTCCATGACGAGCGTCTGCCCGGTGATCCAGCCGGCGGCGTCGGAGAGCAGGAACGCGGCCGCGCCCCCGATGTCCTCCGGCACCCCCAGCCGCCCGAGCGGGTAGGAGGCGACGGCCTCCGCCTCGCGCCCCTCGTAGAGGGCGGCGGCGAACTTGGTCTTCACCACCGCGGGGGCGATGGCGTTGACCCGCACGCCCGGCGCCATCTCGTGCGCGAGCTGGAGCGTGAGGTTGACCATCGCGGCCTTGCTGATGCCGTAGGCGCCGACGAAGGGCGAGGCACCCAGCCCGGCGACGGAGGCGATGTTGACGATCGCGCCGCCGTTCTCCTTCTGCCACGCCTTCCAGGTCTGCTGGGCGAAGCCGAGCGCCGAGATGACGTTGGTCTCGAAGACCTTCCGGGCGACCGCGAGGTCGAGGTCGGCGATCGGGCCGAACACCGGGTTCGTACCGGCGTTGTTGACGAGGTGGTCGACGCGCCCGAAGGTCTCCATCGCGCGCTCCACGGCCGCGGCCTGGTGGGCCTCGTCGTGCGCCTTGCCCGCCACACCGATCACGCGGTCGGCGCCGAGGGACTCGACGGCGGCCTTGAGGGCGTCCTCGTTGCGCCCGGTGATGACGACGCGGTCGCCGCGGGCGACCAGCGCCTCGGCGATGCCGTAGCCGATGCCGCGGCTGGCGCCGGTGACCAGCGCGACCTTTCCGCTGTCCTGCACGGTCATGTGTCCGTCCTCCCCCGTCAGTTGAGCGGTCCGCCGGCCACGTACAGCACCTGGCCGGAGACGAAGCCGGCCTGCTCGCCGGTGAAGAAGGCGACGGCGTTGGCGATGTCCGCGGGCTCGCCGACCCGCTGCACGGGGATCTGGCTCGCCGCCGCGGTCTTGAAGTCCTCGAAGCCCATGCCGACGCGGGCCGCGGTGGCGGCGGTCATGTCGGTGGCGATGAAGCCGGGGGCGACGGAGTTGGCGGTGACGCCGAACTTGCCGAGCTCCTTGGCGAGCGTCTTGGTGAAGCCCTGCATGCCGGCCTTGGCGGCGGCGTAGTTGGCCTGCCCGCGGTTGCCGAGCGCCGAGCTGCTGGAGAGGTTGACGATGCGGCCGAAGCCCGCGTCGACCATGTGCTTCTGGCAGGCGCGCGACATCAGGAACGCGCCCCGCAGGTGCACGTTCATGACGGTGTCCCAGTCGTCCTCGCTCATCTTGAACAGCAGGTTGTCCCGGAGGACACCGGCGTTGTTGACGAGGATCACCGGGGCACCGAGCTCGGCGGCGACGCGGGCGACGGCGGCCTCGACCTGGGCCGCGTCGGAGACGTCGCAGCCGACGGCGAGGGCCTTGCCGCCCGCCGCCGTGATCTTCTCCACGGTGTCCGCGCAGGCCGCCTCGTCGAGGTCGAGGACGGCGACCGCCCGGCCCTCCTCGGCCAGCCGGACGGCGGTCGCCGCGCCGATGCCACGGGCCGCGCCCGTGACAACGGCTACGCGCTGCTCGGTGGTGGACATGCGGGGGCTCTCCTCACCTCGGAAACGTCGACGGTGCCGAGGGGCCCCGGCGGACCGCCCTCCCGCACCGGCGGGTGAGCGACCGCTTAGTACCTTCGGCGGATCAGACGCTAGAAGCCCCGCCACCCGCTGTCAACGCCTCGCCGCTCACCTGACCAGCAGGTCGAGGAGGCGCTCCGGCTCGCACTCCGGGTCCGCGGTGAGGCCCGTGTGCACGGGACCGGGCTGCACGACGGTGCTGCGCGGGGCGATCAGCCAGCGGAAGCGCCGCCCCGGATCGTCACCGGCGGCCTGCCCGGCCCGCTCCCCGCCGAGGCAGACGCCCTCGACCGCGCCCAGCGCGGCGCGTACGCCCGCGACGTCGGCCGTCGGGTCCAGGGCCAGCAGCCGCGCCTCGTCCAGGTGGACGCGGGCGGCGACGAAGGACTTCGCCTGGCAGTAGACGACGACGCCGGCATTGATCAGCTCACCCCGCTCGACGCGGGGGACGACACGCAGCAGCGCGTATTCGAAAACGTCACGTCCGTTGTGGCGCCCGGTCATTTCACGGCCCTTCCGTCGAGCCTGACACGCACCCACTCCGGCGCCTGCGAGGGCTTGTCCTTGCTGCGTTCGCCGAGGGTGATGCGGTCGCCGATGGAAGCGGCGCGTTCCAGCAGCACCTCCACGTAGGCGCGGCGCACGGCGTCCGGGCCGTCGAAGCCCGGTTCGTCCAGGAGCCACTCGTCGGGCACGTCGGCGGCGACCGCCGTCAGCAGCTCCTCGGTGACCCGCGGGGCGAGGGCGGCCGTGGCGGCGGCGAGGTCCGGGCCGAAGGAGGCGAGGACGTGGTCGGAGGCGTCGTACGCCTTGCCGGCCGCGGCCCGCGCGCTCGGCCAGTTGTGGTGCCAGATCATGGTGGCGCCGTGGTCGATGAGCCACATCTCGCCGTGCCACACCAGCAGATTGGGGTTGCGCCAGGAACGGTCGACATTGTTGATGAGCGCGTCGAACCACACCACGCGCCCGGCCTCGGCCGCGCCGACCTCGAAGGCGAGCGGGTCGAAGCCGAGGGCGCCGGGCAGGAAGTCCATGGCGAGGTTGAGCCCGCCGCTGGCCTTGAGCAGCCCCTGCACCTCCTGGTCCGGCTCGCCCCGCCCGATCACCGGGTCGAGCTGGATCCGCGCCAGGTCGGGGACGCGCAGCCCGAGCGCGCGGCCGAGCTGTCCGCAGATCACCTCGGCGACCAGCGTCTTGCGGCCCTGTCCCGCGCCGGTGAACTTCATGACGTACGTACCGAGATCGTCGGCCTCGACGATCCCGGGGAGAGAGCCACCCTCACGCAGGGGCGTGACATAGCGGGTGGCGGTGACTTCTGGCAGCATTTTCCCAGGCCGTCCCGCTTCTCAATCTTGCATTCGACAGCGGAGGCCGACCAATGCAGGGTGAGACGTCGGCCGCCGATCAGCCCTGGGGAGAATCTGGGGAGTTCCGGCCGGCAGCCTGATCTCCTCATCTCCCCAACAGTCCATCGACGGCGGCGCGACCCTTGCTCCCGGCCTCCGGCATGAAGTGAGCATAGTAACCGAGCGTGATGGCCGGTGACGAATGCCGAGTCGGTGCGCCAGTCAGGCCGGACAGCACCTGTCCGCTGGTGACGTGGGGCGCGTCCCTACGGGTGGATGCTCAGCCGGGTCAGTGCCGTGGTGTGCCGGATGCCCTCACCGATTACGCAGTCGGTCGGAAGGCTGCCCGGCACTGTCTGGATGGTCTTCTCGGCAGCCGCCCCTTCGCCGCGGCCGCCGACGACTGTTCCCTTGAGCAGGGCGGTGTTGAAACCCGCCACGCGCACAGAGGGCCCGGCCTGGTAGGCGATGACCGTAGTGGCACCGTCCGCGTAGTGCAGGACCTCCTTGGACCGGTTCCAGGAGAGGAGCAGGCAGCTCCCTCCGGTCTCCCCCTCGGTGTGGTACGCGGCCGTGACGCCGTGACCTGAGGCGTCCTTGCAGTGGTACGTCCCATCGACGGTGACCTCGGCGGATCCGGCGGAGGACAGGCCGAGCCCTGGCCCGTAGGTGATGTTCTCCTGGCCCTTGCAGTCCATGGCGGTATGGTCGTGCGCCTGCGCCTCGGGTGCCCCGGCGACGGTGGCCGCGAGCAGGGCGAGGGAGGACAAGGTGACTCCTGCGCCGCGCTTGCCGATCACGGTGAGTCCTTTCGTAGCCCGAACACGGTGTGGACAGCGCCACTTGGCTACCCACTGACATCTCGGATCGCACCGCCTTCCTGGACAGTCAGGAGCATCATGGCGTCCCCACATCCCGGTGTGCGCCCTGCGCCTCACCGCACGCCCTACCCGGGGCATCGCGGCGGCGTCACCGTGAACCATCACGGGACCCACGCGCAAAAGGAGTTACCGATGAGTGACGCGCGTCCGGCAGCGCCCAGGGTGGCCTCCGTGGCGATGGCCGCGCCTCCGCACCGGCACCGGCAGCAGGAGATCGCGGCCGTGTTCGCCGAGGCGTTCCTCGGTGCCGGCGCCGCCGCGCGCCGGAAGTTCACCGGACTCGCGGCCCGTTCCGGCATCGAGTACCGCAACCTCTCCCTGCCGTTGGCCGAATACCGCAAGCCCCGTGACTTCACCGAGTACAACCGGACGTGGGCGGCGATGGCCCGTCAAGTCGGCCAGCAGGCCCTGACCCGCGCCCTTCAGGCGGCGGAGATCTCACCCGACGAGGTCGGGGCCATCGTCACGACCACCACCACCGGGGCCTCGGTCGCGTCCTTCGACGCCGGCCTCGTCCAGCAGGTGGGCCTGGATCGGCATGTGGTCCGGATGCCACTGTTCGGCCTCGGCTGTGCGGGGGGCGCCGCCGGACTGGCTCGGGTGCATGACTATCTGCGCGGCCATCCGGACCAAGTGGCCGTCCTGGTCTCCGTCGAGCTGTGCTCGCTGAATTTCCAGTGCGCCGACACCTCGGTGGAAAATCTGGTGGCCACCGGCCTGTTCGGCGATGCCGGGGCGGCCGTCGTGGTCCTCGGCGCCCACCGGGCGCGGCGGGCTGTCGGTCCGGAGCTGATCGCGGCCCGCAGCTGCCTGCACCCGGGCACCGAACACCTGATGGGCATGCACTTGGGGACCGACGGGTTCGCAGTGTTCCTGGCCCCGGACGTCCCGGACGCCGTCGAGAAGCACCTGCCCGGCGAGGTGCACGGCTTTCTGGCCCAACACCGGCTGACCACGGCGGACATCACCTCCTGGATCTGCCACCCCGGCGGCCCGAAGGTCCTCGAGGCCCTGGACCGTTCCCTCTGCCCGCCGCCGGGTGCGCTCACCCACAGCCGGACCTCGCTGGCCCAGTGCGGCAACATCTCGTCCGCCTCTGTCCTGGACGTGCTGCACCGGACCTTGGCCGATGCCGGCGGCCCGCCCGCCCCCGGATCGCACGGCCTGCTGCTCGCCCTCGGCCCGGGACTCACCACCGAACTGGTGCTGCTCAACTGGCCGACGGACCGTGTTCCTTACCGCCGGGCCCGGCCATGTGGTCACGCTTTGGAGTGATCGCAGGGTATCGGGGAGGCTCTTCTCGTGACCCTGAACTCTGCGACAAGGTTCAGGAGTTCACAGGGACCGTGGCCGGAGGCGCTCCGTCCCTGTTGACTGCCCGCGCCCCGCGGGATTGGCTGCTCCGGTCCGTACCGAAGCGGCACCGTGGAGGGAAACATGCGCCTCAGACGAATTGCTGTGCTCGCCGCCGCATTGTGTGCCTGTGCGACGGCCGCACCCGCCGCCTCGGCGGACACCTCCGCACGGCCCCACCACCCGCGCATCGAGCGCGTGAGTGTCGCCGCGGACGGTACCCAGGGGGACGCTTCGTCGTCCGAGCCGGCGATCAGCGCCGACGGCCACTACGTCGCCTTCCTCTCCCGCGCCCGCACTCTGCTGCCCGGCGCGCCGAACGCCGAGAAGCTCTACCTCAAGGACCTGTGGACCCGAGCCGTCGAGCAGGCCAATGTGGCGAACGACCCCGATCCCGACCTGCGTTGGGTGTACTCGTTCTCGCTCAGCGCCACCGGCCGGTACGTCGCCTTCTCCTCCACCGCCGAGCAGAACGGCCCCGGTCATGTCACGGACCAGCACATCTACGTCCGCGACCGGCTGACGGGACGGACCGAGCCCCTCCTGGGGGACAAGAACCGGAAGGGCTACGCGACGTCCCCCGCGATCAGCGCCAACGGCCGGTATGTCGCCTTCACTTCCGACCGCACCGACCTGGTCCCCGGCGGCGGCGAGCGCCAGTGGGACGTGTACCTGCGGGACCGCTGGAGGCACACCACCCGGCGGGTGAGCGTCGCCTCCGACGGCAGCCGGGCGAACTCGCTGTCCAACTGGCCGGTCATCAGTGCCGACGGCAGCAGGATCGGCTTCAATTCGCTGGCCGACAATCTGGGGGCGGCGAGACTTCACTCCTGGAGCGAGGCCAGCTTCTACGTCCACGACCTGCGCACCGGACGCACCGTGCCCGCGGCCCGGACCCGGGACGGCAAGGCGGCCGTCACCGTGCTCAAGTCGAGCCTCAGCCCCGACGGGCGGTACGCCGCCTTCTCCTCCAGGACGCCCGGCATCGCGCCGGGCCGCGACCACGACACCGGCCGCTGGGACTGCTACGTCACGGACCTGGGCAGGGGATCCACCCGGCGGGTCAACCTCGCGCGGGACGGCTCCCCGACCGACGGCGACTGCAGCGGCCCGGTGATGAGCCCGGACGGCCACCGGGTGTTCTTCACCGCGGTCCCCGGCAGCATGGTTCCGGGCTCCCCCGGTTGGCGGGGCATCTACATGCGGGATCTGCGCACCGGCACCATCGAGCGGCTCGACGTCTCCGCCGAGGGAGCCGAGGGCGACGCCGGCTCGGGTGCCATCTCGGTCGACCGGTCCGGACACCGCGTGGTCTTCGACAGCTGGGCGGACAACCTCGTCCCCGGCGACACCAACGAGACCGGCGACATTTTCCTGCGCCTCCTGCCCTGACGGGCAAGGAGCTGGACAACACTCCGGGCGCCCGGCGCCTCCTGCCTCTGACGTCTCGAACACCCTGTTGTCCAGGGCACATGCGGCGAGTACCTCTTCTGGGGGACCGGCTCCGCACCACACTGGGTCTGAGGGGGCCGTTCCCGCCCGTCGGGTCCGGCCCTGAAAACCCCGTTTCCCGGGGCCGATCGACCCGCATCCCCGATGATGGGTACCGCCTGGGGCAACGGATCAAGGGACGCGGGAGGGACGCACATGGCGGTGGAGGCCGGTACGCGGCAGGAGGAGCAAGTCGCGGGGCGGGTATGGACGGTGCGCCTGGATCCCTACGGCCGCCCTTCCGCCGGCACGGTGAGGCTCTCCTGCTCCCGCCCGGCCTGCACCGATCAGCACTTCCCCTGCGGCGCCGCCGCAGGGCGCAAGGCCGCGATCGACCACGTCAACACGCACCTGGCCCGCATCCGCGCAGGCGGAGGGCCGCGCGGCGAGGCATGGTGCGCCTGCCGCGCCGCCGACTGCGCGTGGCACACCCCCGAGCCCGTCACCGGACGGCCGGGCGGTACGCGACCGGGGGCGGTGCGGTGCGGCGGCCCGGTGGTGTTGACGGTGTACGCAGACCGTGCCGGACGGCTGTGGCGCATCGCCGAGATGTGCGCGCGCTGCGCGGCCGCCGCCCCCGGCTGCCGCGTCCTGGACACAGCCCCGCCCCCGGCCGGGACGAACCAAGCGGCGGGACAGCCGGACACGGAGCAGGAGAGGGCAGACGGCACGCTGGGGAAGGGCGTGGCAGCGGTCTTCTCCGACCACGCCCCCGCCGGTGCGCCGTCGTCCGCGGCCGCCACACCGGCGCCGGACCCTCGCGCCCGCCCCGCCACACCGGGTGGGGCGCCCCGGCGGGCGAAGCGGCGGGGAAAGATCGCCCAAAGGATCGTGCCGCCAGGCCTCGAGCCCGAGGTCCTGCGCCTGGAACTCATCGAGCTCGGGGACGCGTTCCGCGCCTACCAACGGCGCACCGAACCCGACCTCGCCCTCCTCGCCACCCTCCACGAGCGCAAGGCCCGCGCGTTCGCGCTGTGGGCCGACGTGAGCGGCGACGGCTCCCTGCGCCACGAGGCGAAACGCGCCGAGACGGCCGCGCAGACCACCCGCGAGATGCACGAAAACCGTGGCGGCCGGCCCGCCGACGGCACGGCAGGCGATCAGCCGGTGGTGGAACGGCTGCTGACCCGCCCTCAGGCCGCCCACACCCGCGCCGTGCTGGACTACGCCGCCGCCCACGCCCCGTACCCGCAGGCCGAGGTGCGGCTGGCGGTGCTCATGCTCACCCTGCGGGCCGCGAAGGCCGGCTCCGGGAACGTCACCGGCCAGGAGCTCACCGGCTGGCTCCAGAATGACGCCGAGGAGGTGGTTCAGCGGCTGGTCGCGGCCGGCTGGCTGCGTCTGCCCGGCACCGTCGCCGAGCTGATGGCATCCCGTTCCGAAGACCCCACCGCCGTCACCGTCCCCACTCTGCTGCCCGACCGGCCCCGCCCGTTCGACTTCGGCAAGATCACCCGCGCCAGGGTCTCAGGCTGGGCCCAGAAGGTGGTGGGCGACCGGAAGATCCGCAAGAAGAAGGCCACCGCCGCCACCCGGCTCCTGGCGCTGTACACCGCTGCCCACACCCGCCCCGACGGACGGCTCGGACGCGCCGAGGACGGCGGGCTCCACCTGGACCAGGCCGCCGCATTCTGCACTCTGCCACCCGACCAGGTCGGCGAGCACGCCGAACTCCTCATCGCCGCCGACTGGCTCACCGAATGCGACACCATCGCAGGGCGGCTGCGCGGGCGGCTCACCGAGCGCGTCCTGCCGCTGGGCGGTCTGCTGTGACAGGACCCCGGTGCCGATGGGGCCAAGGGATGATCTTGAAACCCTGAGCGCCCGTCGGTTGTTGTGAGCCCTCGGCGTATTTCAGAGGGACACCCGCGCTGTTCTGCCGGCGGCAGAACACCGGCCGGACCGGGCTTGACGATCACTACAGTCCAGTCTCATGACGACGATTACGACGCGTACGGTCGAGTACCCGGCCGACGGTCTGACGATGATCGGGCACCTCGCGCTCCCGGCCGGTGTCGACCGCCGGCCCGCGGTGCTGCTCGGACCGGAGGGCATGGGGCTCAGCGACGTCGAGCACCGCCGGGCCGATGCTCTCGCCGAACTGGGATATGCAGCGCTGGCCTTCGACCTTCACGGCGGGCGCTATTTGGGTGACCCCGAGGAGATGCTGGCCCGTTGCATGCCACTGCTCGATGATCCCGACCGGATGCGGGGCATCGGCCGTGCGGCGCTCGACGTGTTGCGCGCCGAACCGCGGACCGACCCCGACCGGATCGCCGCCGTCGGTTACGGCACCGGGGGCGCCATCGGGCTGGAGCTCGGGCGTGATGGCGTCAGCCTGCGCGCGATCGGGACAGTCAACGCACTGACCACGGGCCGACCGGGCGAGGCGGCGCGCATCCGCTGCCCGGTGTGGGCCGGGGTCGGGTCGGAAGACCCGATCATGCCGCCCGCGCAACGGAACGCGTTCACCGCTGAGATGCAGGCCGCGGGCGTCGACTGGCGCCTCGCGGTCTACGGCGGCGCCTTGCACGCCTTCCACCACCCGCCGGTCGACCACCCCACAGTCCCCGGCGTCGGCTACCACCCCCGGCACGCGCAACGCGCCTGGCGCGACATCGTCGGCCTGCTCGCCGAGTGCGTGCCCGTGACGACCTGACCGAGCTGCGTGTCCGGCCCCCCGATCTGGCCACGCGGTTCTCCGAACTCCGTGAACTGCTCGAACCGCACCCCCTCTCGACCAGGTCAACGCCTTCCACAAGGCGCTGACAGGCACACCGGGCCCCGACGCCGAGCATCGGATCGCCGCTCGGAAGACGATCTGTACCGAGGTGACCGCGGACTCCCCTGCCCCGGGACCTGAAAAGCGGTCATGGCCCGGGTGCCCAGCCCTTGTCGCCCGTCTCCCGCAGGGTCTGCGCAGTGGCCAGCCTCCGGTAGGCGGCGCTGCGCAGCAGCAGTTCGTCGTGGGTGCCGGAGGCGATCACACGTCCGGCGTCGAGCACATGGATCCGGTCGCTGTTCTGGACGGTCGAGAGCCGGTGGGCGATGACCAGCAGCGCGCACTCCTTCGCGATGTCCCGCAGCACCTGGCTGAGCGCGGCCTCGTTGATCGCGTCCAGGTGGGAGGTGGGCTCGTCCAGCAGGAGCAGCGACGGCCGGGTGAGCAGGGCCCGGGCCAGGGCGACGCGTTGGCGCTCGCCGCCCGAAAGGGTCGCCCCGCGCTCGCCCAGGACGCATGCCATGCCGCCGGGGAGCCGCTCGACGACATCGGTGAGGTTGGCCAGGCGCACCACACGGTCGACCTCCGGGGCGGCGGCGTCCGGCACCGCGTAGGTGATGTTCTCCCAGAGGGTGCCGTGGACGACGTGGGTGTTCTGGTCGACCAGGGCGATGCGCTCGCGGCACTGCCGCCGGGTCAGCTCGGCCGCGGGCCGCCCGTCGAAGAGCACGGCGCCCTTCTCGGGTTCGTAGAAGCGGGCGACGAGGGAGAGGATCGTGGTCTTCCCGGCACCGGAACGGCCCACGAGCGCGATCTGACCGCGGTGCGGTACGTCCAGTGAGACCCCGCGCAGCACGGGCCGTCCGGGGCCGTAACCGAAGTGGACGTCACGCAGCGCGAGGGCGCCGGACGGTCGGGCGGCGGCCGGGACGTGGCTCCGGTCACCAGTGGTGCCTGCGGCGCCGGTGGTCTCCCGGGGCAGGGCCAGCGCTTGTTCGACGCGGCGGTAGGCGCCCATGCCCCGCTGGAGGAGGCCGACGGCCCGGAAGACGGACGAGAGCGGGACGACGAGGTAGGAGGCGTAGAGCAGGAACGCCAGCAGTTCGCCGAGTGAGTCGGCGCCGCCCACGCGCATGCCGCCGACGACCAGGACGACGAGGAAGGAGCCCTGGACGGCGAGTTCGACGGCGGAACTCATGAAGGAGGCGAGCTTGGCCGTCTCCACCCCGGCGCGGTACGCGCTGTCGACGCGGGTGCCGATTCTGGCCGCCTCGCGGTCCTCGGCGCAGTGGACGCGCACCATGGGCAGCGCGCCCAGGGCCCGTTCCAGGTCGGCGGCGATGCCGCCGATGGCACCCTGGGTGCGCTCGGAGGCACCGCGGATGCCGGACAGCAGCGAGGAGACGACGACGGCCGCCGCGGCCACCGTGGCGGCGACCAGCAGGAGCAGCACCGGGTCCAGCCACGCCATCAGCGCCAGGGCCCCGGCCGAGACGAGGAGCCCGGTCACCAGGTCGACCAGGGCCTGGGCGGTCGCCTCGCGGATGACGGTGGTGTCGGCGGTGACGCGGGAGATCAGATCACCGCTGCGGTGGCGGCCGTACTCGCGCATGTCGAGCCGGAGCAGGTGCCCGACCAGCCCGTGCCGCAATGTGCGGACGACGCCCTCGCCCATGCGTTCCAGCAGGAAGCGGCCGACGGCGCCGGTCACGGCCTCGGCCACGAAGAGGCCGGCCAGGAGCAGCAGGAGACCGGCGACGGAGCCGTGGCCGGTGGCGTCGACGACGTGCCGGGCCAGCAGCGGCTGGGCCAGCCCCATCGCCGAACCGGCCAGGCTGAGCGCGCAGGCGACGGCGATGGCGGGGCGGTGTCCGACGGTCAGGCGCACCATCGTGGCCACCGCGCGCGGGGTCGCGCGGCGGCCACCGGCCCCGGAGTCCGGCGCGGGAGCGCCCGGTTCGCCGGGGCGGGGCCCGGCCTCCGTGATGAGCTGCCCGGTCACGGCGCGTCCCGGCCCGCGGGCTCCACGGTCAGCAGACGGCTGAAATAGTTGTCGGGCACCCCCTCGCCCACGGGCCGGCCCTCGGCCTCGATCCAGGCGTGGGCGGCGAAGGGCGGCACCACCCGGACCCCCGCGCACCAGGTCGGCCACACGCCCCACACGCGGCACAGCAGCGCGGCGGCCACCGAACGCGGCAGACAGCCGCGCGGGCCCGCGCAGTACAGGCTGACCGCGCACACCGCGTCCCGGGCGGCCTGCGCCCGCCCGCGGCCGGCCGGTGCGGCGCCACGGCGCAGTACGGCCAGCAGGGCCCGGAGGCGGCGAGGGCTCAGCCGGGCCAGAAGCAGCGCGGACGGCAGGACCGCGCGGGCGGCCAAGCGATGCCCGAGCGGCACGCCGACCGGGCGGGCCAGGGCGCTCGGGGTGCTCATGAGGCCAGTCCGCTGGTGCGCAGTTGCTCCGTCAGCTCCGCGACGTCCCGCGTCGCCCGGTCCCGGTCGATGTCGAACTCCGCGACGAGGGCCTCGACGGCGTCGTCCTCGTCGCCGCCCTGGAGCAGGGTGCGCACGACGAGAGTGCCGGTGGGGTTGAGTTCCCAGTACTCCCCGGTGCGCTGGTCCAGCAGGACGGTGCCGTACTCGGTGGTGGCGGTAGAGACGTCGGAGCCGAGCCGTAGTGCCATGTGCCGTACTCCTCTTCTCGGCGTGCTTCTTCGTGCTTCTCTGGGCTTCTCACGAACCGGTGCCACGGGTCAGGCTCCGCAGCCACACCTCGCAGGCGATGGTGGAGTAGAGGATCGCGTCCTTCAGACCGGGGGCGTTCGGGCGCTGGGCCAAGGCGCACAGGGCGTCCCGGTCGACCAGCCCCATCCGGGCCAGTTGGGAGTCCTCCCACAGGGCCAGCAGGTCACCGCGGTGCTCGCGCAGCCCGTCGGCGGCGTCCATCGACGCCTGGGCCTTGCTGGTGCGGCGCAGGGACTCGTCGGGGACGATGCCGCGCATCGCCGCGGTCAGCAGGGGTTTGTACGCCCAGGGGGTGACCCGGTCGGCGGGCCGGACGGCCAGGGACGCCTCGATGACCCGGTCGTCGAAGAACGGCGAGGCCATGGGCAGGCCCGCGCGGCAGGCCATGGCGTCCCACTGGCGGACGATGCGCGTGCAGGTGCGGATGGCCGACAGGTCGGTGTGCAGGCCGCGGTCGGGGTGCAGCGGCCGGGCGCCGGCCGCCGCGTCGGTCAGGGCGTCACGGGCGAGGGCGGCGGCCTCGTCGGTGACCCAGTCGAACAGCCGGGGTGCGGCCGTCCAGCCCAGCGTCCCGGCGACCGGCACCGGAAGGGGGTCCCGCAGGCCGGCGGCGGCGCCGGCGAGCCAGCGGTGGTACGGCCGGGAGTCGGCCAGCGCCCGCACCATGCCGGACAGCGGCCAGTCGAAGAGGACCTTGAAGCCGCGCAGCCGGCCCAGCGCGAACAGCGGCCTGCGGCGCAGCAGTCGGTGGTAGTACCCCTCCGAGCACCAGGCGACGTGGTCGCCGCCGATGCCGGTCAGGTGCATCCGGCTGCCGCGGTCCCGCAGGCCGGGCAGGTGGTGCAGCACCCGGGCGCGGTCCATCACGCCGATGGTGGGCTCGTCCATGGGGTCGTCGATGTCCAGCAGGTCGGTGTAGACCAGCGGGGAGGCGTGGGCGTCCCAGACGACGTGCTCCACCTCGGGCAGGTGCCCGGCGGCGCGCTTGGCCCACTCCAGGTCGTCGTCGGCCGGATCGCGGCCCGGCCAGGTGCTCGCCACGACGCGTGCGGGGGAACGGTCGGCCAGGAAGCACACGGACGTCGAGTCCAGGCCCCCCGACAGGTCGCAGCTGACGACGCCGCCCTGCCGGGTGCGGGCGCCGACCGCCGCGGTGAGCGCCTCCCGTACCGCCGGCGCGCCGTCCGCGAGGGGGCGCACCGGTTCGGGCGGGGTCCACCAACGGGACGTACGGGTGCCGCGTCCGTCGGCGGAAAGGTACAGGGCCTCGCCCGGGGGCACGGCGCTGACGCCTTGCCAGACGGACGTCTCGTAGAGGGGGTGGGGGACGGGCCACAGCAGGCGGACGGCCAGTTCGCGACGGTCGGGACCCGCTCCGGCGGCCTCGGCGAGGAGCCGGGCGTCGGTGGCGGCCACGTGGACACCCTCGAGGGATGTGTGGAAGACCAGGCGCAGGCCGGAGGCCGTGCCCTGGGCCCTGATCCTTCCGTCGAGGGAGGCCACCAGGTGGAAGCTGCCGGGCAGGGCGCGGGCGAGGCAGTCGAGTCCGTCGAGTCCGGTCAGCCGCTCGGCGTGGCGCCGGAGTGTGCCGGCGTCCACGGGGCAGCAGCCCAGTACGGCGAGGGCGGCCCGCCGGGTGGTGACGGCGACGCACTCGTCATCCGGCCAGTGGCCGACGATCCAGGGCCTGCCGGAGGGGTGGTCGAGGGTGCGGATTCCGGAGTGGCTGGGCAGAGCGCGGGCCGCGGCCCGCGCGCCCTCACAGTCCGGCAGGACCGTGAAGTACGCGCTGCCGCGACCCGCCTCCGCACGATCATGCGGTGACGACATGGCGTGCGATCAGCTGCCCTGCCTCAGTTCTTGCTGAGGATCAGACGGTCGTTGCCCTTGAATTCGAGCAGACCGGTCTCGGTGCGGAAGTCGCCGCGCCGGACGAGGGAAGGGGCTTCGTACGTCTTCTTCATGAGCTTCTCCTCATTCACTGGGAGCGGGAACCAGCCCTGCGACAGACGTATCTCCGCCTGAGGCAGAGAGGTTTGCTGCTACGGAGAATGTAGCAACGACCCCCGCCGGTAGGACAATACGCTCATGTGCGTATCCATAAGGACGATCGCACACATATCCACAGCACCGGTTTTCGGCCACCATTCCGCTTTCCGTTCGCGGAACGAATCGGCCGCGGCTGGCGGTGACTTGGCCGCGCCCTGCCCCCAGGCCACTGCGGGACGAGCGGAATTCGGTCGCCGTCGCAGGCCGCCCCCTGTCAGGGTGCCCGCCATGGACATCTCCGCCTTCCCTCGCCGTTTCGCTCTCAGCCGGCGCTTCTCGCTCGGCGCCCCGGCCCGCTTCACCGTCTCCCCCGACGGCCGCCGCGTCGTGTTCACGCGCACGCGCGGCGGCCTGGATCCGCTCGGCGAGCTGTGGCTGTACGCGGACGGACGGGAACGGCTGCTCGCCTCGCCGGAGATGGCGGACGGCCCGATACCGGAGGCGGAGCGGATCCGGCGCGAGCGGGCCCGTGAACGCACCGAAGGCATCGTGTCGTACGCGACGGACCGGGACGTACGCCTTGTCGTCCACACCGTGGGCGGTGCCCTCCACGCGGTCCGTACGTCGGGCGGGCCGTCCTTCCCCCTGCCGGCCGCGGGCCCCGCGGTGGATGCCCGGCCCTCCCCTGACGGCCGTCACGTCGCCTATGTCAGCGAGGGCGCGCTGCGCGTGATGGCCTTGGACGGCACGGAGCGGCTGTGTCTCGCGCCGGAGGCGCCCGAGGTCACCTACGGCCTGGCCGAGCACGCCGCCGCCGAGTCGATGGGCCGGCGGCGCGGGTACTGGTGGGCACCCGACGGCAGCGCCCTCCTCGTCGCCCGTGTGGACCCCACACCCATGCCCCTGTGGCACCTCGGCGACCCGGCCGACCCGGCGAAGCCGCCCCGGGCGTTCCGCTATCCGGCGGCGGGCACCGCCAACGCCGAGGTCACCCTCCACGCGGTGAGTCTGGACGGCGGGCGCACGGAAGTGCTGTGGGAGCGCGCGGAGTTCGAGTATCTGGCCACGGCTCACTGGGACGCCCACGGCCCGGTGATCAGCGTGCAGAGCCGCGACCAGCGGCTGTCGCGCGTGCTGGCCGTCGATCCGGCCACGGGCGCGACCCGGCCGCTGTGGCAGCGGCAGGACCCGGCGTGGGTCGAGCTGGTGCCGGGCACCCCGGCCCGTACGGCCTCCGGCACACCGGTCGCCCCCTGGGAGAAGGACGGCACCAGAGGGCTGGAGGTCGGTGACTACCGCACGCCGGACGGGCTCCAGCTAGCCGAGGTGCTCGGGACGGACCGCGAGCGGGTCCTGTTCACCGCCTGGGACGGGCCGTTCGAGCGGCATGTGTACTCCTACGAGCCGGAGACCGGCCTCACCCGGCTGAGCCGGCAGCCCGGGGTGCACACGGCGGCCATGGGCGGGCCCACCGTGGTGCTCGACAGTCAGACCCCGAACGGGCACACGGTGACGGTCCTCCGCGACGGCGAGCCGGTGGGCACGCTCCGTTCCCTGGTCGCCGATCCCCTGGTCGTACCGCGCCCGGAGTTCCTGACGCTCGGCGGACGGGAGCTGCCCGGCACGCTCTTCCTGCCGTCCTGGCACGAGCCCGGCACGCGAAAGCTGCCGGTGCTGCTGTTCCCGTACTCCGGGCCGGGGTTGCGGCTGGCCGTGCGGGCGCGCACGTGGGCGGCGTGCGTGGCGCAGTGGTTCGCCGAGCAGGGCTTCGCCGTGCTCACGGTCGACGGCCGGGGGACACCGGGGCGGGGGCCGGTGTGGGAGAAGGCGGTCCACGGCGACCAGCTGACGCCCGTGCTGGAGGACCAGATCGACGGGTTGCGGGCCGCCGCCGCGCACTGCCCGGACCTGGACCTGGGGCGGGTGGGCATCCGGGGCTGGTCGTTCGGCGGCACGCTGGCGGCGGCCGCGGTGCTCAGGCACCCGGAGGTCTTCCACGCGGCGGTCTCCGGCGCGGCCCCGAGCGACCAGCGGCTGTACGACACGCACTGGAAGGAGCGGTTCCTCGGCCACCCGAACGAGCAACCGGAGAATTACGCCCGCTCGTCGACGATCCATGACGCGCCGCTGCTGCGCAGGCCTCTGCTACTGGTCCACGGCATGGCGGACGACAACGTGGCCGCGGCCCACACGCTGCGGATGTCGGCGGCGCTGCTGGCGGCGGGCCGGCCGCACTCGGTGCTGCCGCTGTCCGGCGCGACTCATATGGCGGGCGGTGGCACGGCCGGGCAGTTGCTGCTGTTCGAGCTGAACTTCCTGAGAAACGCTCTGGGTGGTTGAACACCGGTGCCGCCGGTTCCGTATGACTTCGAGGAAACCGACAACCCCAGAGGAGCGAACATGACGCATACGTCACCGGTCCGGCCCGGCGCGAGCCGTCGTACCGTCGTCGCGGCCGCCGGAGCCTCCGGCCTCGCGGCCGTGCTCGCGGCGTGCGGCTCGGACGACAGCTCGGGCGACAAGAAGACCGCCCCGGCACCGGCATCCTCCGAAGCGCCCGGCGCCTCGGGGACGTCGGCGAGCGCTCCCGAGGCCTCCACCGCTCCCCCCTCGGGAGCGGCCGGGGCCCTGGCGAGGACCGCCGACATCCCCGTGGGCGGCGGGAAGGTCTTCCCGGACACCAAGGTGGTGGTGACCCAGCCCGCGAAGGGCGAGTTCAAGGCGTTCTCGGCGGTCTGCACGCACGAGGGCTGCCTGGTGCGCGACATCTCGGGCGGCACCATCAACTGCCCGTGCCACGGCAGCAAGTTCAGCGCCGAGGACGGCAGCGTGCGGCACGGCCCGGCGCACAAGCCCCTGACCGCGGAGCGGGTCACGGTGCGGGGGGACACGATCCATCTGGCGTGATCAGTCCGTGCGGCGGGGGCGGTGCCACTCGCGCAGCAGCTCCTCGGTGGTGGTGAGGGTGGCGACGAGCGCGAGGGTGTGCCGGATCATCGCCGCCGTGTAGTCGGCGGGCACGCCGGCGATGGCGTCGGTGGGCACGACGGCGGTGTAGCCGAGGTTGACGGCGTCGAAGGCGGCGTTGGGGATCGCGACGTTCGCCGAGACGCCGGTGATCACGAGGGTGCGGCAGCCGAGGTTGCGCAGCAGCGCGTCGAGGCCCGTACCGGCCAGCGGCGAGAGCCCGTGCAGCCGCCGTACGACGAGGTCCGCGTCACCGACCGGTATCGGGTCGGCGACGCGGACTGCCGTGCTGCCGGCCAACTGCCGTACGGGCAGCCGCTCGGCGGCGCGCAGGAGCGGCGCGTTGCGCCCGGCACCTCGGCCGTCGGGGCGCCGCTCGGCGAGGGCGTGCACGACCTGGATGTCCGCGGCGTGGGCGGCGGCCACGAGACGGGCGACGCGGCCGAGGGCACCGGAGGTACGGGCGGCCGCGGCGAGCTCGGGCAGGGCGCTGTCGGGCCCTATGACGCCGCGCTGGCATTCCACGGTGAGCAACACGGTCTCGGACGGCACGGCGGGCTCCCTTGCGGCAGGCGAGGTCGGATGGGTGCTCACGCGATTCTCCCCGCTGCCGCGCGGTTCCGCCGGAAAAGCGGACCCGCGGGATCAGGGCCGCCGGCCATTGCGCGCTACGGCGGTGAGCCGCAAGCTTTCTGGCGGACAGTCAGCAACGCGAAGGGGCAGACACATGGCCATCGCCCAACGCCGGGGCCGCCGCGTCATGATGACGCGCGCCGAGCTGGACACCTTCCTCATGGAACAGCGCACCTGCCGGGTGGCGACACTCGGACCCCAGGGGCGTCCTCACGTCACTCCCCTGTGGTTCGTCTGGGACGGTCACGCCCTCTGGCTGTACTCCCTCGTGCGCAGCCGCCGCTGGGCCGAGCTCCGGCGCGACGCCCGCACGGCAGCGGTGGTCGACGACGGCGAGGCGTACGGAGAGCTGCGCGGGGCCGAGCTCACCGGGACAGCCGAATTCGTCGGCGAGGCACCCCGGACCGGGCTGCCGTGCCCCGGACTCGACGCCCCGGAGGCCCTGTTCGCCGCGAAATACTTCGGCCTTCCGGCCATGCCGCACGACGGCCGCCACGCCTGGCTGCGGCTGGTCCCGGCGACGCTGACGTCCTGGGACTTCCGCAAGCTGCCGCACAGCTGACCGGGGATCCCGGGGCAGAGCGCCCGTCCCTGAGCGGGCTTGACGAAGTCCGGTGCGGTTCGGCAGCGCCCCGAAGGGGCGCGGGGCTGCGTCGGTGTGCGGCTCCGCCGCGCGGGCGCGACCAGCCACGAACCACCCGCAGATGACTCACCGGACTTCCAGCGGAGCGCTCAGGCGGAGACCTTCTCCCCCGCCGCGCGCAACGCGTCGACGGCCGCGCGGATCGAGGGCCTGCGGTCGGCGTCGGCGCGCCAGACCGCGTAGACGTGGCGGCGCATCGTGTGGCGGACGGGCAGCACGCGCACGCCTTCCGGCACCGGTCCCCGGCCGAGGCGGGGCGCGATGCCCACCCCGAGCCCGGCCGCGATCAGCGCGAGCTGGGTGGGGTGTTCCTCGGCCATGTGGGAGATGCGGGGCTCGACGCCCTTGCCGCGCAGCGTGAGCATCAGCCAGTCGTGGCAGAACTCGCCGTCGGGCCAGGAGATCCATTCGTCGTCGGCGAACTCCTCCAGCTCCACCTCCCGCCGGCCGGCGAGCGGGTGGCCGACCGGCACGGCGACATCGGCGGGGTCGTCGAGGAGGGGCGCCTTGGCCAGGCCCTCCGGCATGGGCAGCGGCTTGTTGTACCAGTCGAGGACGACCGCGAGATCGATGTCGCCGCGCACCACGCGCGGCACCGCGCTGTCCGGGTCCATCTCCGTCAGCCGCGCCCGCAGCTGGGGGTGGGCCTCGCGCAGTCCGGCGAGCGCGGCCGGGAAGAGGCCGCGGGCCGCGGTGGGGAAGGCGCCTACCAGCAGTTCGCCGACGGCCTGGCCGCGCCGGGCCTCCAGGTCGGCCTGGGCGAGCTCGACCTGGGAGAGGATGCGCGAGGCGTGGTCGGCGAGCAGTCGTCCGGCGTCGGTGAGGCGCACGCCGCGGCCCTGCTTGGCCAGGAGTTGCTGGCCGGTCTCCCGCTCCAGCTTGGCGAGCTGCTGCGACACGGCGGAGGTCGTCACGTGCAGTCCGTCCGCGGCGCCGCTGACGGAGCCGTGGCGGGCGACGGCGCTGAGGGTGCGCAGGCGGTCCAGGTTCAACATATAAGCGATGCTACGCGATAGTGACCATTTTTATTTGCTTGTTCTAATCCGTTGTCTCGATCATTGTTGTGCACATGCGCACCGTGACCACCACTCCCGCCTCCTCCACGCCCACGTCCTCCGCACCTTCGACCGCGGACTCGCCGCCCGCGGCGGCTTCGAACAGCGCGGCTGCCGGCCAACGGGGCCGGCCCACCGTGGACTGGAGGATCCGGTTCGGCGCGCTCGCCGTCATCTGGGGGTGCAGCTTCCTCTTCATCAAGGTGGGCACCGACGGCTTCGCGCCGCTCTACGTCTCGCTCGGCCGCATGCTGTTCGGCACGGCCGTGCTCGGCGTGGCGCTGGCCGTCAAGCGGGAGCGGCTGCCGCGCGGCGTCCGCACCTGGGGCCACCTCACGGTGGCCGCGTTCCTGCTCAACGCGCTGCCGTTCACGCTGTTCGCGTACGCCGAGCTGAGCATCCCCTCCACGCTCGCGGGCATCTGCAACGCCACGACCCCGCTCTGGGGCATGGTGCTCTCCCTCGTCGCCCTCTCCGAGGACCGGCCCACCCGCCGCCGCTTCGCCGGACTGGGCATCGGCTTCCTCGGCGTGCTGACCGTGCTCGGCGCCTGGCAGGGCTTCTCCGGCCAGGACCCGGCGGGCACCGTGATGGCACTGATCGCCTCGGCCTGCTACGCGATCGGCTGGATCTACGTGCGCCGCACCCTCTCCTCCACCGGTGCCTCCCACCTGTCGATGGCCGGCGGCCAGCTCCTCCTCGGCACCGTCCAACTCGCCGTCGTGGCCCCGCTGGTCAGCCCCCTGCCGACCTCCTTCCCCGCCGTGTCCGTGCTGGCGGTCTTCGCGCTCGGCGCGCTGGGCACCGGCATCGCCTTCCTCGTGCAGTACGGCCTGGTGGCCGAGGTGGGCCCCACGACCGCGACGCTGACGACGTACTTCACCCCGGTCGTCGCCACGGTGGTGGGCGTCGCCGTCCTCGGTGAGCGGCTCTCCTGGAACACACCGGTCGGCGCGGTCATCGTGCTCGCCGGCGCGGCGCTCACCCAGAGCAAGCCCAGGCGGAAGGCCGAGCAGGGCTGAGCCCGAGGGCACGGGCACCTCAGTCGTAACGCCCGTAGTACCCCGCCCCGACCGGCCCTATGTCGTCCATGGACAGCGGGGAGACGGTCAGCCGCACGGCCGGGGGCGACGCGAGGCGGAAGCGGGCGCCGGGCGCCACCGCCCAGCCCGCGTGCAGCAGGCGCGCCACCGCCGCCGTCTCGTCGGGCACCGGCAGCCAGACATTCATCCCGCTCCGCCCGTACGCCGTGACGCCGCGCTCGCGCAGCGCCGCGACGAGCGCCTCCCTGCGCCGCCCGTACGACGCGGCGACCGCCGCCAGGTCCACCGCGCCGCTTCGCGACAGATGGGCTACGGCGTCCTGGAGGAGATGGCTGACCCACCCGGGCCCGAGGCGCTGCCGCCCGCGCACCCGGTCCACGGTGACGGCGTCCCCGGTGAGCGTCGCGAGCCGCAGGTCCGGGCCGTACGCCTTGGCGGCCGAGCGGACGACGACCCAGTGGTCGGTGGCGCCGGCCAGCGGCCGCAGCGGCAGGTCGACGATGCCGTGGCCATGGTCGTCCTCGATCAGCAGGACCTGTGGGTGGCCCGCGAGGACGGCGCGCAGCTCACGCGCGCGTGCCGCGCCGATCACCGCGCCCGTGGGGTTCTGCGCCCGGTCGGTGACGACCAGGGCCCGCGCGCCCTGGCGCAGCGCGCGGTCGGTATCCTCCGGCAGCGGGCCGTCGTCGTCGACGCGCACGGGGACGGGCCGCAGCCCGAGCGCCGGGACGAGGTCGAGCAGGCTGCCCCAGCCCGGGTCCTCCACCGCGACGGCGTCACCGGGCCGCAGGTGCGCGACGAGCGCGCGCTCCATGGCGTCGAGCGCGCCCGAGGTGACCGCGACCGGCCCCTCCGGCACCCCGTCGGCGGTGAAGGCGGCGCGTGCCATGCGCTCCAGCTCGGTGTCCACCGCGGGCTCGCCGTAGAGCACCGGGCGCTCGGCGCTGCGGGCGGCCGCGGCGGCGAGCGCCGCGCCGAGCGGGGGCAGCAGCGCGGGGTCGGGGTTGCCCGTGGAGACGTCCCGCACGCCTTCGGGCGCCTCCACGCGGATGAGCTCGCGCGAGGTGCTGGCCGGGCGGTGGCGCACCCGGCTGCCCCGGCGCCCGGCCGTCTCGATCACGCCCCGGTCACGCAGGAGGCGGTAGGCGGCCCCGACCGTATTGGGGTTGACGTCGAGCTGCACGGCCAACTCGCGGATGGGCGGCAGCAGTTCGCCGGGCGCGAGCAGCCCGGCCCCCACGGCCCGCTCCACGCTCGTGGAAATGTCCGCGGCACGGCGTCCTTCGATCCGATACTCTCCTAGCACAATACCCAGTATGCACTAGTGCAATGGAGTCCGCCATGGCAATTCCCGTCGACCCGGCCCTGTCCGCCGCATCCGCGACGCCTGACGCTCCCGCCCCGACCGCCCCGTCCGCCCCGCACGACCGGGGTTCGTACGAGCCCACCGAGCGGACCACGCCGACCCGCTACCGCGACCGCGCCTCCTACGACCGGGAGCAGGTCCACGCGATCCTCGACGCGGGCAGCGTCTGCCACCTCGGCTTCCTGCGAGACGGCGCCCCCGCGGTCCTGCCGACGCTCTACGGCCGGATCGGCGACCGCCTCTACGTGCACGGCTCCACCGGCTCGCGCCCCATGCGGGACGCGAGCCGGGAGGAGGAGGCCGGCATGCCGGTCTGTCTGACCGTCACCCACCTCGACGGCCTGGTCCTGGCCCGCTCCGCCTTCCACCACTCCCTCAACTACCGCTCGGTCGTGGTGCACGGCACGGCCCGGCCGGTGACGGAGGAGGGCGAGCTCCGCGCCGCCCTCGACGCCCTCGTGGACCAGGTCGTCCCGGGCCGGTCCGCGGACTCCCGCCCGCCGACGGCCAAGGAGCTCGCGGCGACGGCCGTCCTGCGCGTCGACCTCACGGAGGTGTCCGCGAAGATCCGCTCCGCCGGCCCCTCGGACGAGGCGGAGGATCTGGCCCTCCCGCACTGGAGCGGTGTCGTCCCCGTGACCACCACCTACGGCACGCCGGTGCCGGCCGACGACCTGGCGCCGGGCATACCGGTGCCCGCCTACGTCACCGCGCTCTGACCGGTCCGGGCACCACCGGGGCGCGCGTCTCGGCGACGGCCAGCCCCGCGACCGCGCACAGCAGCACCGCCGTGCCCAGCGCGGTCGCGGCGGTCAGCCGTTCCCCGAGCAGCAGCACCGCGACCACCGCGGCCGTGACCGGCTCCAGGAGGGTGATCACGGTGACGGTGGTGGCCCGTACGACGGCCAGGCCCGCGAAGAACAGCGCGTAGGCGAGCGCGGTCGGCACGCTCACCAGATACGCCGTCATCGCCAGCGTGCCGCCCAGCTCACGGGTGTGCGGCCACAGGCCCTCGGCCGCCGCGAGCGGCAGCAGGCACGCCGCGCTGACCGCGAAGGACGTCAGCGTCGTGGTGAACGGGTCGTGGGCGCGCCCGGTGCGTCCCACGTGGCGGCCGTGCACGGTGACGACGGCGTAACCGGCGGCCGAGAGCAGCGCCAGCCCCACGCCGGCGGGGCGCACCGCGCCCGTACCGTCGTTGCCGAGCAGCAGCACGGCCAGCCCGGCGAAGACGCCGGACACCGCCAGCCGACCGCCCGCGCCGAGCCGTTCACCCATGAACAGCCGCCCGCCCAGCGCGGCGAGCACCGGAGCGGCGCCCAGCGTGACCACGGTGCCGACGGTGACACCGGTCGCGTCCACCGCCGCGAAGTAGGCGGCCTGGAAGACGGTGAGCCCGAGGCCCGTGACGAGCAGCCGCGCGCACCGGCTCGGCAGCGGCTCGTACGGCCGGGCGGGGCGCGCCGCTCCCGTACGGCGCGGCATCAACGCCCGGAACGCCAGCAGGAGTACGAGGCCGCCAGCCGTGCGCCAGAAGGTGAGGGCCACCGGCCCGAGCCCGCTGGCACGCATGATCAGGTCGGCGCAGGGGCCCGTGGTCCCCCAGGAGGTGGCCGCGAAGGCGACGTACAGAAGCCCCCGGCCGACGGGAAGCCGGCCGGCGGGGCGGGGTGGCGTGCCCGAGGAAGGGCATGACGGAAGAGAGGAAGGGGCGGATCGCATGACTGGTTCTCCCGCGGAAGACATGAGGTGATCGCGTGGTCCCTGTGCGGGCAGCGGCGATCCGCCCGGGGGTGGTGACACCCCGGGCCCGGTCCTCCGGGAGCGGCCGCCCGCGCTAGGCGGCGGGAGGCGGCAGAACGGTCATCGGCATGATCGACACCCTATGCGGGCCTGGATCCGCCGGACAACTCCCTTTCGGCGGCGGCCGGTACGCCCTCGCCACGGGCCACCGGCTCCGGCGCGGGCGCCTTGGGTGTCGAGCTCTGCGCGATGAAGGCACCCAGCAGCACTACGGCCCCGCCCACCGTCTGCGGCAGGGAGAGCTTCTCGCCCAGCAGCACCCAGGCCAGCACGATGGCGACGACGGCCTCCAAACACGCGACCACACCGGCCACTTGGGGCGACAGCCGCCGCACGGCGAGCACGCCGGTGAGGTAGGCGGCGACGGTGGCGATCAGCACGATCCAGGCGAGCAGCAGCACGGCGGGCACCCGGGTCCCGTCCATCTCCGCCGAACCGGCCAGCACGGCCCAGTCCATGCCCCAGGGGCGCGCGACGACGGTCACGACGGCGGCGCCGACGAGGAGCCCGTAGGTGATGACACCGACCGGATCGGCGGGCCGGTCGCCGCCGGAACCGTGGTCCGCCAGCACGAAATAGCCCGACCTGGCAGCAGGCGGCGCCGAAGGCGAAGACGAGCCCCAGCACGTCGAAGCCCAGCCCCGACCACACCTCCACCACACAGGCGAGGCCACCCACGGCGAGCACGACCCCCACGGCCGCGGCCCGGCTCACCGGGCGCCGCTGGACGAAGCGCACCCAGCCGAGCAGCAGCGCCGGGCCGAGGTATTCGATGAGCAGCGCGACGCCCACGGGGATGCGGGAGATGGCCGCGAAGTAGCACGCCTGCACGCCCGCGACGCCCAGCAGGCCGAAGCCGACGAGCAGCGCGGGACGCCGGGCCACCAGGGCGCGGTGCCGCCAGGCGACGGGCAGCAGCACCAGCGCGGCCCCGGCCACCCTCAGCCATACGACGTGCAGCGGGTCGAGGCCCGCCTGGATCAACGGCTTGGCCGCGACACCGGATCCGCCGTACGCGAGCGCCGAGACCACGGCCAGGCCGAGTCCGGCGCTTCTCCCCCGAGACGTCTGCATGCGAGCAGCATGTCAGCCGCCGACAGGACTGTCACCCTTTTCGCTCATGACAGTTGGCGTCTCGAAGCCGGCGACCGCGTCGAGCCGCGCGGCGAGCGGGCCGGTGTCGACCCCGGCCCGGCCCAGCACTTCCGCGGCCCGGCAGCCGTGGTCGCGGGCGAGCACGGCGAGCAGGTCCACCCCTTCCGCCCGCTCCGCGCCCCGCGCACGGGCGCGGGAAACCGCGCCCTCCATCGCGGCGGCGGCAGCGGGTGACCACTCCGGCGACCGGCCCGCCGGGAAGAGAGGCAGCGCGCCGGAGTCCTCGGCCGCGCCGCTCCAGCGCAGGCCGTAGCCGATGGTCCGCTGGACGAGATAGCCGAGCAGCCGTACGACGGTGTCCGCGCCGCTCCCGTCCAGCGCCCGCCGCACCTCGGGGTCGGCCTCCAGCAGCGTGTGCAGCAGGTGGGCGGTGTCGATCTGGCGGTCGGCGTCGCGCACGGCACGCCTGCGGGCACCCGCGGCGGCCGAGGCCAGCTCGGCGCTGAACAGGCTCGCGCAGGCGGAGTCGGCCGGTCCGCTGTCACATGTACGGCTTTGCACCCTTCCACCCCACCAGGAACGCGCCGTGAGAGCATCCCCGGCGGGAAGCATTCGCGCATCCGACGAGAGGTGGGCACGGGCGGCGGGCGCCTCCTCCTTGAGGAGGACGGCGGGTGCCGGCGCCTCGGGGCACCCGCCGCCCGTGCTCGTCGGCTCAGCCCTCTTCGGCGAGGATCAGATAGAGCTTCTTGCGCGACTCGTTGATGACCTCCAGCGCCTTCTCGCGCTGCTCCTTGCTGCCGGTCCGCCAGACCTGGCCGAAGGCTTCCATCAGCCCGAAGCCCGCCTGCCGGATCTCCTGCGCCGCCTCCCGGTCGAACCCCCGGCCGACCTCTTCCCATGGCGTCGGCGAAGCCGTGTCCGCCTCGGCGCGGCCCGCCTCGGTGAGCGTGAACAGCTTCTTGCCGCCCTCGCTCGCACTCTCGATCAGGCCCTCGTCCTCGAGCATCTGGAGCGTCGGGTAGACGGATCCGGGGCTCGGCTTCCAGCCGCCGCCGGTGCGCTCGGCGATCTCCTGGATCATCTCGTAGCCGTGCATCGGCCGGTCCTTCAGCAGCGCCAGGATCGACGCGCGCACATCGCCGCGCCGGGCCCTGCCGCCCGGACCGCCGCCGCGCCCGCGCCCCCACGGCCCGCCGCCGCCGAACGGCGGACCGCCGAAGCCGGGGCCGAAGGGCCCGAAGGCGGCGCGCCGCCCCTCGAAGTCGCCCGCACCGTGCCGCCGATGCGCGTCACGGTGTTCGTGTCCTTGTGAACGCCACATGACGTTCCTCCCATCGTTGATCGGTCGCGATACCTCAACGATATATCGGAAACGAACGAACGACAACGTCTTTCCGGTCCAGTTCCCGGGCATTGGCTCTGGCCTGCGGCTTCGCGGGACTTCTACCGTCGCGCCATGCGGATACGAATCGTCGACGCCTTCACGGACCGCCCCTTCGCCGGGAACCCGGCCGGGGTCCTCCTCTTCGACACCGACGCCTTCCCCGACGACGCCCGGCTCCAGCGGATCGCCGCCGAGGTCAACCTCTCCGAGACCGCGTTCGCCCGCCGGCTGCCGGAGGGCGGCGACGCGGACTGGGCGCTGCGCTGGTTCACCCCGGCCGCGGAGGTCGACATGTGCGGCCACGCCACGCTCGCCACCGCCCACGTCCTGCACACGACGGGCGCCGCCACCGGCACGGTCCGCTTCTCCGCCCGCTGCGGGATCCTCACCGCGACCGCGCACGAGGACGGCTCGATCACCCTGGACTTCCCGACCTCGCCGCTCGTCCCCACCGCCGTCCCCGACGGTGTCGCGGCCGCCCTGGGCGCCGAGCCGCTCGGCACTCACGACACAGGCCCGCACGTGGGCGACCTCCTGGTGGAGCTCGCCGACGAGCGGACCGTACGCGCGCTGACCCCCGACACGGCGGCGCTCGGCCGGCACTCCCGCCGGGGCATCATCGCCACCGCCGCGGCCGAGGACCCCTCATCCGGCTACGACTACGTCTCGCGCTGCTTCTTCCCCAACGTCGGCATCGCCGAGGACCCGGTCACGGGCAGCGCACACACCGCCCTGGCCCCCTTCTGGTCCGCCCGCCTGGGCCGCGACGACCTGACGGGCCTCCAGGCCTCCACACGCACGGGCCTCGTACGCACGTCGGTACGCGGCGACCGCACACTTCTGACGGGTAGAGCGGTAACGGTCATCGAGGGCGAACTGCTCGCCTGAAGAACCCCGGCCGATCAGCCCGCTGGGGGCACCCCCGGACGGAGTCTGGGGGAGGTAGCGGGGGGATTTGAGGCCGCCCGCCGCAACCCGCACCATCCAGCCCGTCCGGCGTTTGAGGACGCGCCCGCTGGGGGCACCTCCCAGCGGTAGCTGGGGGAGCTCCCGCCGCAGGCGGCGAACCGGCCCGCAGCCGGGGGTCTGGGGCACGAGCCCCAGTTTCGGGAAGGGGCGGGGTAGGGGAACAAAGCGCCGCAGGCGCACACAACCCGCACCCGGAAGCGCCCCCGGCATCCACTCGGTCAAGCCGTAGGCAACCACCCCACCCGCCCCGCCAGCACCGCATAGCCAACAAAAGCCACAACATCGATCAGCGCATGCGCGGCGACCAACGGCCCCACCCGCCCCCAGCGCCGATAGAGAAGCACGAAGACCACGCCCATCACCATGTTCCCGACGAACCCGCCGATCCCCTGGTACAGGTGGTACGAGCCGCGCAGCACCGCGCTCACCGCCAGGGCGGCCATCGGCGTCCAGCCGAGCTGCCCGAGCCTGCGCAGGAGGTAGCCGACGACCACGACCTCCTCCAGCACCGCGTTCTGCACGGCGGAGGCGACCAGGACCGGCAGCTTCCACCACACGTCGGGCAGGGACTCGGGCACCACCGTCAGGTTGAAGCCCGCGGCCCGTACACCGAGGTAGAACAGCAGCCCGGTGCCGCCGATGGCCGCGGCGACCGCCGTGCCCCGGGCCAGGTCCGGGCCGGGGCGCCGCCGGTCGAAGCCGATGGCCCGCAGGCCCGCGCCCTCGCGGAGCAGCAGATGGGCGACGAGGAAGACGGGCACCAGCGCGGTCGCGATGCCAAAGACCTGCCAGGCGAGGTCCAGCCAGGGGCGGCCGGGGGCGTGCGAGGCGTTGAGGCGGGCGGCCTGTTCCTTCAGGCCACCGGGCCGGGTGGCCGCGCCGACGAAGCTGATCAGCGCGGACACGGCACTGGCCCCGAGCGACAGGGCCAGGACGAGGAGGGTCTCGTTGCCCAGCAGCCGGCGGGCGGCCGCCTCGGGCGCCGGCAGCGTGCCGCCTTCGTCCCGCACGTTCTGCGGCACAACCGCCTCCACCTTGGGTGTCCCCTGCGTCATGGGCCCCAAGCTTGTCAAACGCCGGACGGGCTGGAAAATCCAGGCCGCCGTCGGGGGCGGAGGCGGGGACACGCGGCATGGCCGTACCGAAGGCCCGTCAGTCCCCGGGACCCGTGGGCCACAAGTGCACCGGCTCCCCCGTCCGCATCAGCTCGCAGTACCGGCGCGTGGTCGCGGCCAGCGCCTTGTCCCGCCCCAACCCCCGCTCCCGCGCCCGGTGGTACGTGGCGGCCTGCCAGGAGGCGCCGTTCGCGCGGCGCAGGCAGCGCCCCTCGATGACGCCGAGGTAGCGGTCGCGGTCGGCGGGTTCGATGCCCCACGCGTCGAGCCCGGCGGCGGCCATCGGCAGCAGGTCCTCCAGGACGAGCCGCACGGCCGGCATGCGGGCGAGCGGCGCGTTCCGGCCGCCCTTCGGCCAGCGCAGCCAGGCGTCGATGCCGTGGCGGCAGGCGGTGTCGAAGTTGTCGGCGGCCACCGGGAAGGGCATCCGGGTCCACACCGGCCGGGGTTCCTCCGCGAGCGCGCGGATCAGCCCGTAGTAGAAGGCGACGTTGGCGATGACGTCGGTGACCGTGGGGCCCGCGGGCAGCACGCGGTTCTCGACGCGGAGGTGCGGTACGCCGTCGGCTATTCCGTAGACCGGCCGGTTCCAGCGGTAGACGGTGCCGTTGTGCAGCGTCAGTTCGTGCAGCGCGGGCACCCCGCCCTCCTCCAGCACCCGGAGCGGGTCCTCCTCGTGGGAGATGGGCAGCAGGGGCGGGAAGAAGCGCAGGTTCTCCTCGAAGAGGTCGTACGCCGAATCGATCCAGCGCTCCCCGAACCAGGTCCGCGGCCGGACCCCCTGCGCCTTGAGCTCGGGCGGGCGGGTGTCCGTGGACTGGACGAAGAGGGGCGGCCTGGACTCGCGCCACAGCTCCCGCCCGAAGAGGAAGGGCGAGTTGGCCCCGACGGCGATCTGCGCGGCGGCGACGACCTGGGCGGCGTTCCACACGGCGGCGAACCGGCGCGGGGTGACCTGGAGATGCAACTGCACGGAGGTGCACGCGGATTCGGGGGCGATCGAGCCCGCGGTGCAGGTCAGCCGCTCCACGCCCTCGATGTCGATCGTGAAGTGCTCTCCGCGCGCGGCGACCACCTGGTCGTTGAGGAGGGTGTAGCGGTGGTCGTCGGAGAGGTTCGAGAAGACGAGGTGCCGGTCGTCCAGGGTCGGCAGAATGCCGATCATCACAATCCCGGAATCGACCTCCATGGCCTTGCGGTCGGCATAGGAAAGTCCGGTGCGCAACTCCTCGGCGAGCTGGTCGAGAACGCGGCCGGACAGCCGGTGGGGAACAATGTTCACTTCAAGGTTGAAGCGGCCGAGTTCGGTCTGGAAATCCCCACTGGCGATACGTTTCAGCACTTCGGCGTTCACCATGCTCGGAGTTCCGTCGGACCCCGCGAGATTCAGCTCGATCTCCAGACCCATAAGGTTCCTGGGACGGTCGAACCGCTTCTCCGCCAGCAGCCGCGCCAGCACGTCCAGGCACTGCCGGAGCTTGTCCCGGTGGCGCTGCCGGTCGGCGGGGTAGAACCCCCCGGCCACCAGCTTCTCACCCATCGCAACGCCCTCCTCACCTGGTCGTCCCCGGCGCCGGCGGCCCCGCGTCACGGTCGATGATGCCCAGCCATTGTGATCCATAACGCCCCCGTGGGCACCGCATACGCAGTAGGCTCTGCAAGGGGTGCGCCGTGGCACATTCCGTCGGCATGGTGCAATACTCCGGTTTTGCGCATTGCGCTGGTGATAAACACCGACGAGATCCGGCCTACCCTTCTCGGTAAATAACCCGAGGTGACGGCTTGGAATTCGGCACAGAATCACCGAAATCGACCCGGCGCAGCGCGCCGGATTTCCCCTTGCCGGAAATACTCGCGACAGGTAGCCGAAACACCATGTGAACACGTGTCGTATAAACTGCGGAACAGGGCAGAGAGCAGCGCCCCGGCCCCGCGCAGTCGGTTCGGTCCCCGGCCCCCCTCTGACCCCGCACGCCGACAGCGTCGTCCGCACCTGCCCAGCACCACGGTCTCCGAAGTGAGAGGCGACCCACCATGCCGCTGCATGCCCTCCCCGCCCCCGCGCCCGCCCTGCTCAGCATCGTCGCAGCCCTCGGCTCCCCCTCCGCCGTGCGCGAGGCCCGCACCCCCTCCCTGCGGTCCGCGCAAGGGCCGCTGACCCCCGAACTCCCGCTCCCCGTGCACGTTCTGGAGCAGATCGGCCCGCGCGGCGGCACCCCTCGCACCAAGCTCACCGGCTGGCGTTTCCTGATCCGGGGGCCCGAGCGCGCGGTGGCGGCGGGCGAGACGGCGCCGACCGCCGAGGGCTGGGTGTTCTCCCACTTCTTCGAGGGGCCGTATCTGGCCTCCACCGAGCTCGCGGTGCGCCAGGCCGAGGCGCTGCCGACGCCGTACCAGCCGCGCCTGCTGTCGGTGCCCGAGCTCTACATGCTCACCCTCTGGCTGCACGGTGACCTCGCGGCGGACGCGGCCTCCGGCCTGCCCGGCCCCGGCGACCTGCTGGTGCCGCTCGCCCCGGCGCCGCCCGGCATCGCCGCCCACCGAGCGCACCGCTTCAGCGACCTGCTGTCCGTGCTCACCCACCGGCTCACACCGCCGCCGCTGCTCAAGACCCCGGCCTGAACCCCCTCCGCGAAGGACCGGACACGCCCCGTGGTCACACCCGCCACGGGGCGTACATCTGTGCTCACCCTCCCGGACTAGCCCGTCGCGGCCACCCCGAACCCCCCGAACAGGCAGTCTTGTTGGCAGCAACCGCCCGCATGGGTGATGCGTCCTCTTCGGCAGAGGAGCGCTGCCGGGAAATCCCTGCGGAATCGCGCCCGTGGGGCAACACTGGTATCGACCAAACCATTCGCCAACGGGGGGCGGCATGACCACAGCATCGAGCCGCAGGACAGCCACCACATCAGAGCGAAAGAACCTTCCCATGTGCCAGCACCAGCCCACCTGCCCGTCAGCCGACTCCGCCGACCGGGAGGCCGCCCACCTCGTGGCGCACTTCCCGGAACAGGGCTGGAGCCTGCTGTGCAACGGCGTCCTCTGCTTCGAGGACACCGGGGAGCTGCTGCCGGACGGGCAGATCATCGCCCCGCACCGGCCGCTGGGCAGCGGTCACGTGGTGACCGCTGCCTGAGAGGGCACTACGGCACACGCGGTACGGAAACACACCGCACCGTACGCATACGCACCACGCACAGACAGGGGCCGGCCCGGCGCACATCGCCGAACCGGCCCCGACTCGCGTCCGGCCTCAGGGGACCCGGACAGTGCGCCCGGGCCCCGCTGGGCTCAGTTCTCGTAGTCCTCCATCGGAGGGCAGGAGCAGACGAGGTTGCGGTCGCCGTACGCACCGTCGACGCGGCGCACCGGCGGCCAGTATTTGTCGGCGGACACCCCGGCCGGGTAAGCGGCCTCCTCGCGGGTGTACGGGTGCTCCCACGCGCCGGTCACCGAGGCGGCGGTGTGCGGGGCGTTCCGCAGCGGGTTGTCGTCCTTCGTCCACTCGCCGGAGCCGACCTTCTCGATCTCGGCGCGGATGGCGATCATCGCATCGCAGAAACGATCCAGCTCGGCGAGGTCCTCGCTCTCCGTCGGCTCGATCATCAGGGTGCCCGCGACCGGGAAGGACATGGTCGGCGCGTGGAAGCCGTAGTCGATCAGCCGCTTGGCGACGTCGTCGACGCTCACTCCCGTCGCCTTCGTCAGCGGCCGCAGGTCCACGATGCACTCGTGCGCCACCAGTCCGTTCGGACCGGTGTAGAGCACGGGGTAGTGCGGCTCCAGCCGCTTGGCGATGTAGTTGGCGCCGAGCACCGCGACCTGCGTGGCGCGCTTGAGGCCCGCGCCACCCATCAGCCGGACGTACGCCCAGGAGATCGGCAGGATGCCCGCGGAGCCCCACGGGGCGGCCGAGATCGGGCCGACGCCGGTGGCCGGGCCCGCGGCGGGCTGGAGCGGGTGGTTGGGGAGATACGGCGCCAGGTGGGCGCGCACGGCGACCGGGCCGACGCCCGGACCGCCGCCGCCGTGCGGGATGCAGAACGTCTTGTGCAGGTTGAGGTGCGAGACGTCGCCGCCGAAGCGGCCCGGCTTGGCCACCCCGACCAGGGCGTTGAGGTTCGCCCCGTCCACGTAGACCTGGCCGCCCGCGTCGTGCACCAGCGCGCAGATGTCGCTGATGTGCTCCTCGAACACCCCGTGCGTGGAGGGGTAGGTGACCATCAGGACGGCCAGTTCGTGACCGTACTGCTCTATCTTCGCGCGCAGGTCGTCGGCGTCCACCTCGCCGTCCTCGCCGGTCTTGACGACGACGACCTTCATCCCGGCCATCACGGCGCTGGCGGCGTTGGTGCCGTGCGCGGAGGACGGGATGAGACAGACGGTGCGCTGCTCGTCGCCGTTCGCGCGGTGGTACGCGCGGACGGCCAGCAGGCCCGCGAGCTCGCCCTGGGAGCCGGCGTTCGGCTGGAGGGAGACCTTGTCGTAGCCGGTGATCTCGGCGAGGCGCTCCTCCAGCTCCGTGATCAGCGTGAGATAGCCGTCGGCCTGCGACGCGGGCGCGAAGGGGTGCAGCGCGGCGAACTCCGGCCAGGTCACCGACTCCATCTCGGTGGTGGCGTTGAGCTTCATGGTGCAGGAACCGAGCGGGATCATGCCGCGGTCCAGGGCGTAGTCCCGGTCGGCCAGGCGGCGCAGGTAGCGCAGCATCGCGGTCTCGGAGCGGTGCTCGTGGAAGACCGGGTGGGTGAGGAAGTCGTCGGAGCGCAGCAGGCCCTCGGGGAGCGCGTCCGGCGTGGCTGCGTCCAGCTCCTCGATGTCGGCGTCCACCCCGAACGCCGACCACACGGCGGCCACCAGCTCACGGGTGGTGGTCTCGTCGCACGCGATCCCGACGTGGTCGGCGTCGGCCAGGCGGAGGTTGACGCCGCGCTCGAGTGCACCGGCGACGACCTCGGCGGCGCGGCCGGGGACGCGCACGGTCAGGGTGTCGAAGTACGAGCCGTGCGCGACCTCGACGCCACCGGCCCGCAGCCCCGCCGCGAGCAGCGTGGCGTAGCGGTGCGTGCGCCGGGCGATCGCGGCGAGGCCGTCCGGCCCGTGGTAGACGGCGTACATGCCGGCCATGACGGCGAGCAGCACCTGCGCGGTGCAGATGTTGCTGGTGGCCTTCTCGCGCCGGATGTGCTGCTCACGCGTCTGGAGGGCCAGGCGGTAGGCCTTGTTGCCGTCGGCGTCGACGGAGACGCCGACGAGGCGGCCGGGGAGGCTGCGGGCGAACTGCTCGCGTACGGCCATGAATCCGGCGTGCGGACCGCCGAAGCCCATGGGGACGCCGAAGCGCTGGGTCGTGCCGACCGCGATGTCCGTGCCGAGCGCGCCCGGCGAGGTGAGCAGGGTCAGCGCGAGCAGGTCGGCGGCGACGGTGACGATCGCGCCGAGCTCGTGGGCGCGCTCGATGACCGGCCGCAGGTCGCGCACGGCACCGGAGGCGCCGGGGTACTGGAGCAGCACGCCGAAGACGCCGCGCTCGGCGGCCTCCTCGGGGATGCCCTGCGAGAGGTCGGCGACGACGACCTCGACACCGGTCGGCTCCGCGCGGGTCCGGATGACGGCGACGGTCTGCGGCAGGGTGTCGGCGTCCACGAGGAAGACGCCCTGCTTGACCTTGCCGACGCGGCGGGAGAGCGCCATGGCCTCGGCGGCCGCGGTGCCCTCGTCGAGGAGGGAGGCGCCGGAGGTGGGCAGGCCGGTGAGGTCGGCGACGACGGTCTGGAAGTTGAGGAGCGCCTCCAGCCGGCCCTGGGAGATCTCCGGCTGGTAGGGGGTGTACGCGGTGTACCAGGCCGGGTTCTCCATGACGTTGCGCAGGATCACCGGCGGGGTGAAGGTGCCGTAGTAGCCGAGCCCGATCATCGGGGCGAGCACCTGGTTGCGGTCGGCGAGCGAGCGCAGCTCCGCGAGGACCTCGGCCTCGCTGCGGGCGTCGGGGAGCCCGGACTCCTCGGTGGCCTTGATCACGTCCGGCACGGCGGCGTCGGTGAGTTCGTCGAGGGAGCCGAATCCGACCTGGGCGAGCATCTTGGCCTGGGCCGCGCTGTCGGGCCCTATATGGCGCCGCTCGAAGGGCGTGCCACGCTCCAGGTCGGAAAGGGAGATGCGGTGGGCGGTCATCTGCGGAGGCCTCCTGGTCATTGCGACCTGCGAGGGGTACCACGGCGCGGGTACCCGGACGGCCTCCCCCTCTGTCATCTCAACCTGAGAGCTTCACCGGGCCGCAGGGGCCCGGCTTTCACCGTCGGTGAGGACGGGCTTCGGCGTCGTGCCTGACCGGGGCCCGCCCTGCTTTCCAGAGTGACCTCGTCCGTGCGGTACGTGTGCCTGAGAGATTCCGGGGAGGATTTGCTCCTTCGGCGCCCCCGTCGATGCCCGGCTGGGCTCTCGGAGGACTCTCCCGCACGGGGTCTGCGGCCACTCGCCAGCCTACCAGCGCGGACAGGAGCGGAACCCTCGAGTGGCCGGTTCCCGCTTTGTGCCTTTTCGTTGTTGTCGGGAGGGTCTTGAGGGGTTGCCGAGGCGGTCGAGGGGCACGCGAACCATGGGAGGAACGGTGCAGACCGATATCGATCCACGCAGTCTCATCGGCCGCAAGGCGTTCGACCGTGACGGCTCGAAGATCGGCACCGTGGACGAGGTGTATCTCGACGACGAGACGGGCGAGCCCGAGTGGGCGGCCGTACGGACCGGGCTGTTCAGCCGGGACGTCTTCGTGCCGCTGGAGCCCAGCGAGGTCGTGGACGACGCCCTGCGCGTCCCCTACGAACGCGCCCTGATCAAGGACGCCCCGGACTTCGGGGTCGGCCGGCACCTCTCCCCCGAGCAGGAGCTCCAGCTCTACCACCACTACGGACTCGCCCTCCCCACGGCGGGCTCACCGCCGGCCGGCGACGCCGGTGGCGCCGGGTCCGGGCCGGACGAGCGGGCCGGCGAGGGTCTCGGCACCGTCAACGGCTCCGGCGGCTCGGGCGGCTGATCCCCGGTCCGGATCAGCGGCAGGGGCTCCGCCGGCTCCAGCGCGGGGTCGTCGACGGCGAAGGTGCGCACTCTCCCCGGCGTCGACCAGGGCTGTTCGAAGCGGACGGTGACGCGCCCGACCCCGCTGCCCTGGATCCAGCCCGCCCCGAACTCCGCGTGCCGCACGTCCAGCCCCGGCAGCCAGCGGCGCGGCGGATGCGACTCGGCGGCCTCGGGCACCTCGGCGGGCTCCTCGCCCTCGGTCTGGTGGATCTCCGCCGCGGCCGCTTCGGCAGCGGCCGCCGCCTCGCTCGCGGCCTGGGCGAAGAGATCCTCCTGGGTGTAGTCGGCGAGGCCCGTGACGCCGACGCCCAGGAGCCGTACGCCCGCCGTCGTGTCCACGCCCTCCAGCAGCCGCCCCGCCGCCTCCCGCACCACGCCGAGGTCGTCGGTCGGCCCGCGCAGCGTCTCCGAGCGGGTCAGGGTGGAGAAGTCGTAGCGCCGCACCTTGATCACGACCGTCCGCCCCGAGCGCCCGGCCGCGCGCAGCCGCTGGACACATCGCTCGGCGAGCCGGGCGAGCTCCAGCTGGACGCGGACGCGGTCGGTCAGATCCTCTTCGAAGGTGTCCTCCACCGACACCGACTTGGCGTCCCGCTCGGCGACGACGGGCCGGTCGTCATGGCCGGTGGCCAGCGCGTACAGCCCGGCGCCGTGGGCCTTGCCCAGCAGCCGCACCAGCTCCGCCTCGCCGGCCTCACCGGTCTCCGCGACCGTCGTGATGCCCGCGCGGCGCAGCGTCTCCGCGGTGGCCGGGCCCACGCCGGGGATGGCGCGGACGGACATCGGGCCCAGCAGCTCGGCCTCGGTGCCCGGCTCGATGAGGAACAGGCCGTCGGGCTTGGCCCGCTCCGAGGCGATCTTGGCGAACATCTTGGACCCGGCGAGCCCCACCGAGCCGCTCAGGCCCGTCGCCGCGCGGATGTCCCGGCGCAGCCGCTCCCCCACGGCGCGGACCGCGGCCACGGAGGGCTCGGTGCCGCCCGCTTCGAGGTCCACGAACGCCTCGTCGAGGCTGAGCGGCTCCACCAGCGGCGAGAGCTCACCCAGCAACCCCATCACCACCTCGCTCACCTCGCGGTAGAGCGTGAACCGCGGGGTGAGATAGGCGGCGTTGGGACACAGCCTGCGCGCCTGGGCGGTGGCCATCGCCGAGTGGACGCCGAAGACGCGCGCCTCGTAGGAAGCCGTGGCGACCACGCCGCGCGGGCCGATCCCGCCGACCACCACGGGCTTTCCGCGCAGACTCGGCTTGGCCGCCTGCTCCGCCGAGGCGTAGAAGGCGTCCATGTCCAGGTGCAGGATCGTCGGTGCGGACCTCACACCACTGATGTTCCCGCACACCACTGACAATCGCGCTGACGTGCGACGGAGCGTCGGCGGCGGGCCCGCGCCCTGGGCCTTCAGACCGCGCGGTTGCGGCGCCTCGCCAGCTCGTCGGCGGGGTTGTGGCCGATCAGGGTCTCGCCCGTGTCCACCCGCTCGCCGTGCAGCTGGGAGAGCACGTGCTCGATGTCGCGCCAGACGACGCCCACGGCGATCCCGAAGACGCCCTGGCCGCCCTGGAGCAGGTCGACGACCTCGTCCGGCGAGGTGCACTCGTAGACCGTGGCGCCGTCGCTCATCAGCGTCATCTGCGGGAGGTCCCCCATCCCGCGGGCCCGCAGGTGCTGCACGGCCGTGCGGATGTTCTGCAGGGAGACCCCCGCATCCAGCAGCCGTTTCACGATCTTGAGGACGACCACGTCCCGGAAGCTGTAGAGCCGCTGGCTCCCCGAGCCGTAGGCCGGCCGTACGCTCGGCTCGACCAGGCCCGTACGCGCCCAGTAGTCGAGCTGCCGATAGGTGATGCCCGCCGCGGCGCACGCCGTCGGCCCCCGATACCCGATCTTGTCGGTGTCCGGCCCCTGCGGGGTGCTGACCGCCGCCGGGACGGTATGACGGGAGGGCTGTTCGACCGTTCCCCCATACAGCGGATACGGACTGCCGACCGCTGTACCGTCGCCCATGCTTCTCACGCCGACCTCCGTCCTTGACCTGCCTTCTCGACGGTAGGCAGTCACCCGGGGCGCGTCAACGATCGCCACACTCGGCACGCCGAGTGATAATCACCCAGAGAGTGGTTTTACGTATCCGTGTGCCGGGAAAGGCTAATCGAATGCGCCGCGCCCGCCACACCGGAGGGGCGCCGCAGGCCTCACTGGCTGTTGGTGCCGAAGTCCTCGGGCGAGATCTGGTCGAGGAACTCGCGGAACTTCTCGACCTCGTCCTCCTGCTCGTCCGGGATGGCGATCCCGGCGTCGTCGAGCACGCCGTCGCTGCCGTAGATCGGCGTACCGGTGCGCAGTGCCAGCGCTATGGCGTCGGACGGCCTGGCGCTGACCTCCACCCCGCTGGCGAAGACGAGCTCCGCGTAGAACACGCCTTCGCGCAGGTCCGTGATGCGGACCTCCGTGAGCTCCTGCCCCACAGCTTCCAGCACGTCCTTGAACAGGTCGTGGGTCAGCGGACGGGCCGGCGCCATGCCCTGCTGGGCGAAGGCGATCGCCGTCGCCTCTCCCGGTCCGATCCAGATCGGGAGGTATCGATCGCCTCCCACTTCACGCAGGAGCACGATCGGCTGGTTGGAGGGCATTTCCACCCGGACACCCACGACATCGAGCTCGTTCACACAGCAACCCTAGGACGTGCCCGGCCGGTTTGGGTAGTCGGGCACTCGCCGGTCAGTGCGAACGCGTCCGCAGCGCGGCCTGAACGAGTGCTGCGTGCAGGCGTACGGAGAGCGCCGCGAGCTCCCGCGTGGTGGCCTCGGCGTGGGCCCTGGTCTGCGGGTTACGGTGCCTGCGCAGCGGTGCGACCACCTGTTCGACCAGCCCGGCCTGGCGGTCGGCGGCGGCCTTCATGGCGCGAAGGTGCCGGGGCTCCAGGCCGAACCGCCCGAGGTCCGTCACGAGCTTCGCGACATTGACCGAATCCACGTCGAATCCGCCGTCCGGGTGGGCGGCGATCAGGCCGTACGACTCCCACTCCGCCAGCTCACTCTCCGTGACGCCGGTGGCGCTCAGGAGCTCCGGCCTGCCGAGGCGGGCGGCCGTGGGGCGCTCGAAGGCCGCCACAGCGACCTCACCCGCCCCCTGAGCCCCGTCGGAGGGGCCGTCGAGGCCAGGTGCCTGACCGGCGGCCGGGAGCTGCACCTGCTCGCCCCTGGCGAGCGCGTCGAGGTGCTCCCTGATGACCCGCAGCGGCAGATAGTGGTCGCGCTGCATGCGCAGCACATAACCCAGCCGCTCCACGTCCTGTGCGCTGAACTTCCGGTATCCGGAGGGCGTGCGCTGAGGCTCGACCAGGCCCTCCGACTCCAGGAAACGAATCTTGGAGATCGTGACCTCGGGGAATTCCTCACGCAGCAGACTGAGCACCGTACCGATGCTCACCAGTCGCCCTTCGACACCGGCGGCACCGGTTGACCCGGCGCCGCCTGACGGTGTTCGCAGCATGGCCCTTCCCTGGAGGTCCCCCCGGACGGCGTCCGGGACGGGTTCAGATCCCCCGCTGGCTGCCGTAGAAGACCAGACGGTACTTACCGATCTGCACTTCGTCGCCGTTGGACAGCTCGACCGAGTCGATCCGCTCCCGGTTCACATAGGTGCCGTTGAGGCTGCCGACGTCCGCGACGGTGAAGCCGCCGTTCTGCCCACGGCGGAATTCCACATGCCGGCGCGAGACGGTGACGTCGTCGAGGAAAATGTCGCTCTGCGGGTGACGGCCCGCGGTGGTCAGGTCGCCGTCCAGCAGGAACCGGCTGCCGGAGTTGGGCCCGCGGCGGACCACCAGCAGCGCCGAGCCCAGCGGAAGGGCGTCGACGGCCGCCTGGGCCTCGGGCGAGAGGGTCGGGATCGGCGTCTGACCGGTGGTCTCGGAGTCGTACGCCTCGAGACCGGAGATGGAGATGGTCGAGGTCGTCTCGGAAGCCCGCTCCGCCACGGCCCCGGGACGCAGCGGCGCCCCGCAGTTGGAGCAGAACCGACTGGCCTCGGCATTGCGATGGCCACACCTCGTACACACCGGCAAGGCAAACCCTCCACCCGCACTTGAGGTCGCTGGTGCCCCGAAACCTATGCGTCCTGCCGCGGAAGGGTCAACAGCGGACGCGCCGGACCCTCCCGAAATGTCTCCTCCGGGCGCATCCACCTGGTCCCGGAACAGCGGGCGCCCCTCCTGGGCACCTTCCGCGCCTTCCACGGGGCGCGACGCCCGGTGGCGGGCCGAGCCGCTGCCACCCTCCTGGCGTGCGCTCTTGCCGAACAACTTCGCAAACAACTTCACGGGCGATTCCCCTTGACCGAAACAGACCCGCCCGTGGGGCAGGACGAACCCTCGATGCACACACCGTCCGACCTGGACATCCTTACAACGTCCGTGGTCAACAGACAGTTTCCACCACGCACCCTCGACTTGGTGCGCCGACCCCCCGCAACCTCCTGGCCTCCGCTCGAAGCCCCCGGACCCGCCCGTCTCACTACGATGACGACCGAGCGTAGTCAGGCCGCTTCGCCGGGCGCAAGGCATCCACAATGATCTTCTCAGACCTGCTGACCGAGACGCCCGCCTGCTCCTTCTCCAGAGTCTGCACGACACCACCAGGGATGTTCAGGGCCGGCTCCAGGTCCTGCGGCTTGCCGATCACCTTGAACAGATAAGGCTGCGAGACCTTTTTGCCGTCGATCTCCACCTTCCCCGCGGCGCCCGAGAAATACGTGTCGGCGGTGACCCGTACGTCATTGATCTGGATCGCCTCCGCGCCCGCCGCCCGCAGCTCCTGGATCGTGTCCAGCAGCTTGTCCGGCTCGACCGACCCCTTGGGGTCGCTCACCGTGAGCTCGATGCCGGGCCCCTGCGCCGCGACCGTGCCCGCGAGCACGCCGAGCTGCTGCTCCTTCTGCGCGGTCTGCTTACGGGCCTCGGCGGCCTGGTTGGAGCTGCTCTCCAGCTCCGTCCGCTGGTTCTCCAGCCGCCGCTTCTCGTCCTCGAGGCGCTTGGTGCGGTTGTCCAGCTCGTCCAGGATCCGTACGAGATCCTCCTGCCGGGCGCCCCGCAGAGCGCTGTTGTCGCTCGTCGAACGGACCTGGATGGCAAGGCCCAGACCGAGCACGCAGAGCAGCACGGCGACCGTGAGCTGGGCCCGCGTCAGCCGCGGTGGCCAGAGCCCCTTCAACAGCCGCTGACGCCCGGTCAACGGCTCCGGCGCGGCCGTCCCTTCCGGTGGCGGCGGCGCAGCCTCGGGCTCGGGCTCGGGCTCGGCCTCGCGCTCGGCTTCGGCGGGAGGCGCGGGCTCCGGCTCCGGCTCGGCACCGGCCTGTGCCGCGCCGTCCGGCTCACCGGGCACGGCGGAAGCAGCCGCTCCGCCCGACTGCGCGCCCTCGGGCTCGTCAGCCGGCCGCTCGGACCTGCCGGGCTTGTCGGACTCCTTCTCCGGCCCGTTCCCGGGCTTCGGCTCGCCGGGCTTCGCCGGGCCGCCCGCCGGGGTCGGCTCCTCGGGCGTGTCGTCGGTGCTCATCGGCCTCACGCCCGGAAGACATGCCGCCGGATGGCGGCCGCGTTGGAGAAGATGCGGATGCCCAGGACCACCACGACACCGGTGGACAGCTGCGCGCCGACCCCGAGCTTGTCGCCCAGGAAGACGATCAGGGCGGCCACCACGACGTTGGACAGGAAGGAGACGACGAACACCTTGTCGTCGAAGATCCCGTCCAGCATCGCCCGGAGGCCGCCGAACACCGCGTCGAGCGCCGCCACGACGGCGATGGGGAGGTAGGGCTCGACCACCGTCGGCACCACGGGTCGGACGACGAGGCCCACCACGACTCCCACGACGAGGCCCAATACGGCGATCACGATGTGCCCTTCCCTGTGTCGGCGCCGCGCTCTGCCACGGCACCCTCCTGCGGCTTCGCTGTTCGTACGATCAGGCTCGGCGCGGCCGGCAGCCGTACCTCGCCCTGAGCGGAAATGCTGGTGCGGATCCCGTAGTTCTGCTGCAAGGCACGCAGATAGAGCCCGTCGGCGCTGTTCTGGAACGCGCTGCTCAGGCGGTCCCCGTCACCGATCGCCAGCACCGTGTACGGCGGCGCCAACGGCTTGTTGTCGACCAGTATGGCGTCACCGGCGGCCCTGATCGCGGACAGCGCGGTCAGCCGCTGCCCGTTCACCGCGATCGCCTCGGCGCCCGACTGCCACAGACCGTTGACGATGCGCTGCATGTCCCGGTCACGCACCCGGCCCGTGTCGGAGAAGCCGTTGCTCTCCCGCGGGCCATTGCCGGCGCCCTGCTTGGTCTGCTTGGCGTCGTCCACGACGAGCTTGACGCCGGGGCCCTGCACCGCGGTGGCACCCGCGAGCAGGGCCACCAACTCGGCCTTGTCCCCGCCGTGTTTCTGCAGCACGTCGCGCTGCTTGTTGCCGACCGCGTCCCGCAGGGTGTCGACGTTCTTCTGGAGCGCGTCGGCGCCCGAGGACTCCCTGTTGATGCGGTCGATCAGCTGCTGGCGCTCCTTGGCCAGCGTCGGTGCCGATATCCGCGCCTGCGCCGCCCCCAGTGTCACCACCACCGCGGCGAGCAGCAACGCGGCGGCGAGCCCCAACTTGGCGCGGAGCCTGGTCGGCAGCCCCTTGCCGCCCTCGGCCTCCCGCCGGGCCGCCGCCTCGGCATACCCCTCGTCGAGGCTGTGGTCCATCACATTGGTCAGCAGCGACATGGAGGCATCGGGGCGCGGGGGCGGCGATGGCGTCGTCCGAACGGGGGGCTGCTGCGACATGCCGCACATCGTCGCACGTCGGCGGCGCCGTCTCCCAATGGCCCCACCGGCGTGCCGGATCGGGAACGAGGAGACGGCGCCCGCCCGGGCTCAGCGCCCGGCGCCGTCCACGACCGCCGACCACTCGTCGAGCAGCGCCTGCGCCGAGGCGTCGTCAGGGCCCTCCGCCCAGAGGTGCGTCACGGCCTCAGCGGGGTCGGGGAGGACCATCACCCAGCGGCCGTCGGCCTCGACCACCCGCACGCCGTCGGTCGTGTCCACGGACCGGTCACCGGCCGCCTCGACCACATGACGCATCACCAGTCCCTTGACCGCCCATGGCGTCGCGAGGTCACGACGCAGCACATGGGCCCGCGGAATCCTGGCGTCTATCTGGCTGAGCGTGAGCTGAGTGCGCGCCACGAGCCCGATCAGGCGGACGAACGCGGCCGTGCCGTCGAAGACACTGCTGGACTCCGGCACGATGAACCCGCCTCGCCCGTCACCCCCGAAGATGGTGGTCTCCGCGCGGCCGACCCTGGTCAGGTCGTCGGGCGAGGTGGTCGTCCACTCCACCTGCGTACCGTGGTACGCGGCCACTTGCTCGGCGATCCGGGTCGTGGTCACGGGCAGCGCCACCTTCCCGCTGCGCCGCTCGGCGGCCACCAGGTCCAGGAGCACCAGCAGCGCCCGGTCGTCCTCGACGATGCGGCCGCGCTCGTCGACGAGGGAGATGCGCTCGCCGACCGGGTCGAACCGCACGCCGAAGGCGGCACGTGCCGAGGCGACGATCTCACCCAGCCGCACCAGGCCGGCCCGCCGGGCGTCGGCCGTCTCGGTCGGGCGGGACTCGTCGAGCCCGGGGTTGATGGTGAACGCGTCCACGCCGAGCCGGCCCAGCAGGCTGGGCAGCACCAGGCCCGCGCTGCCGTTCGACGCGTCGACGACGACCTTCAGCTCGGCCTCCGCGACCCCACTGGTGTCCACGGACCTCAGCAGCGATCCCGTGTAGGAGTCGTAGACGCTGGAGGGGAACGACAGGTCGCCGATCTCACCGGGGAAGGCACGCCGGTACTCCTGGCGGGCGTAGACCCGGTCGAGCTTGCGCTGGCCCGCCTGGGAGAGGTCGGCGCCGCGCTCGTCGAAGAACATGATGTCCACCGAGTCCGGCACGCCCGGCGACGTACGGATCATGATGCCGCCGGCGCTGCCCCGTGCGGTCTGCTGACGCGCGACCGGCAGCGGCACGTTCTCCAGGTCCCGTACGTCTATGGCGCTGGCCTGGAGCGCGGAGATCACCGCGCGCTTGAGCGCCCGGGCACCGCGGGAGTGGTCACGCGCGGTGGTGACCGTTGATCCCTTCTTGAGAGTGGTGGCGTACGCGCCGGCGAGCCGCACCGCGAGCTCGGGGGTGATCTCGACATTGAGGATGCCGGAGACCCCACGCGTGCCGAAGAGATGGGCCTGGCCCCGGGACTCCCAGATGACCGAGGTGTTGACGAACGCGCCGGCCTCGATCGTCTTGAACGGGTAGACGCGGACGTTGCCCTGAATAATCGATTCCTCGCCGATGAGGCACTCGTCGCCGATCACGGCGCCGTCCTCGATGCGGGCGGCCCGCATGATGTCGGTGTTCTTGCCGATCACGCAGCCGCGCAGATTGCTCTGCTGGCCGATGTAGACGTTGTCGTGGACGACGGCCTTGTGCAGGAAGGCACCGCTCTTGACGACCACGTTGGAGCCCACGACGGTGTGCTCACGGATCTCGGCGTCGGCCTCGACCTTCGCGTAGTCGCCGATATAGAGCGGGCCGCGCAGCACGGCGTCGGGATGGACCTCGGCGCCCTCGGCCACCCACACGCCCGGCGAGATCTCGAAACCGTCTATGTCGACGTCGACTCTGCCTTCGAGGACGTCGGCCTGGGCCTTGCCATAGCTCTCGTGGGTGCCGACGTCCTCCCAATAGCCCTCGGCGACATAGCCGTAGATCGGCTTGCCGTCCTTCATCAGCTGGGGGAAGACATCGCCCGACCAGTCGACCGGCACATCGGGCTGGACGTAGTCGAAGACCTCCGGCTCCATGACGTAGATGCCGGTGTTCACGGTGTCGGAGAAGACCTGGCCCCAGGTGGGCTTTTCCAGGAAGCGCTCGACCTTGCCGTCGTCGTCGACGATGGTGATGCCGAATTCCAGTGGGTTGGGCACCCGGGTGAGACAGACGGTGACCAGGGCGCCTTTGGCCTTGTGGAAACGGATCAGGTCGGTCAGGTCGAAATCGGTGAGGGCGTCTCCGGAGATCACCAGAAAGGCGTCGTCCTTGAGCGCTTCCTCGGCATTCTTGACGCTGCCCGCGGTGCCGAGTGGCTTTTCCTCATTGGCGTAGGTGAGCTCCATGCCGAGCTCCTCGCCGTCCCCGAAGTAGTTCTTGACGAGGGAGGCGAGGAACTGCACGGTCACCACGGTCTCGGTGAGCCCGTGCCGTTTGAGCAGTCTCAGCACATGCTCCATGATCGGCCGGTTGGCCACCGGCAGGAGCGGCTTGGGCATGCTCGAGGTCATGGGGCGAAGCCGCGTGCCTTCGCCACCGGCCATCACGACGGCCTTCATGTCGGAAGCGTCCTCCTTGAGAGACGACGGTCATCCCGACTGCACCCGCCCGGGCCGGTCTGCGTAACGCGCATACGACATCCGGCCCTGCTGGGGCACTTGAACTACGGCGAGGCCAGTCGGGTCTGTCGGTCCGTCTTGACGAGTCGGCGGACCTGAACCACATAGAGGATTCCTGCCCACCAATAGAGGGTTGTACCCCATCCGGCGAACGCCCATCCGAAAATCGCCGCGAGTGAGCGCAACAGGCCCTCACCCTCACTGAGAAGCAGCAACGGGAACGCGTACATCAGATTGAACGTGGCGGCCTTGCCGAGGAAGTTGACCTGCGGCGGCGGATAGCCGTGGCGGCGCAGAATCCACACCATGACCAGCAGCATCGCTTCGCGTGCCAGAAGGGCGGCGGTGAGCCAGAGCGGAAGGATCTCCCGCCAGGTGAGGCCGACCAGCGTGGAAAGGATGTAGAGCCGGTCGGCGGCAGGGTCGAGGAGCCGGCCGAGGCTGCTGATCTGATTCCAGCGTCGGGCGAGCTTTCCGTCGAGGTAATCACTGATCCCGCTCAGCGCGAGCACCAGCAACGCCCATCCGTCACTGCGCGGGCCACCGAACTCCGGCCGGAGGATCAGCCACAGGAAGAGAGGAACGCCGAGCAGGCGAGCCATGCTGAGGATGTTCGGGATGGTGAGGACGCGGTCGGTCTGTACGCGCGTCTCCTGGACCTCCACCCGGGGGCCTCCTGTGGGGATATGTACCAACGATGCCTCATGACCCTACCCTCAGTCGCGACCGCACCGTGCAGAGGGGTCGGGGCGGGCTCGCAATGAATGCGCCATAAACGCAAAAATGCCTCAGGCCCCGGGTCTATGACCCAGGGCCTGAGGCTAAAATTTGTTCGGCGGCGTCCTACTCTCCCACACGGTCCCCCATGCAGTACCATCGGCGCTGAAAGGCTTAGCTTCCGGGTTCGGAATGTAACCGGGCGTTTCCCTAACGCTATGACCACCGAAACACTATGAAGTTAACCAACCGGACAACAACACGGTCGTTACTTCAGAACCTACACAGTGGACGCGAGCAACTGAGGACAAGCCCTCGGCCTATTAGTACCAGTCAGCTCCAACCGTTACCGGTCTTCCACACCTGGCCTATCAACC